>JAITQT010000033.1 GCA_031288745.1 Deltaproteobacteria bacterium | reverse complement strand
GATAAATGGTGTTATGGGTACATAAAATTGATATTAACTTTAAATAATAAGCTATTAATTTAAGGACGTATGGGTACATAAAAAAAATTTGTCCATATATTTCAATCGTTTACTCTTTTAGCGAGGGAACTTCGGTTTAGACAGTTGACAAGTTTTCCTTCATGGTTTGGCCACATTTAATCGTCTATGCTTGGACAAATTCTTCCAGCATAAACACTCAAGTTTGGGCCATAGCTCGAAACTCAAAAAAAACTTTTTTGGTGATTGGGTCAAAAGTGGTGGGCTTAACCTGGGTTAGATTTTTCTAAAACCAGGTGAAAGGGCGATATTTATGGCCTATAGCTCTGAGTTAAGATTTTTCATTTTTGTAGTTTTAAATTTTTTCAACGTTTATGTAATAAAAAAAAATATTTTGCCCCTTATGCCGCACAATCTTAAAAGAGAAATTGGGGGCTCTAAGGGCCATAAGGAATTAAAGCCTAATAAAACCGCTCTGTTAAGAGTGAAAGTTGGTTTTGGTCCACATTATGCATTATGAAGATTTTCTGTTGGCAGCGGCTTCAAGGGATGGCCCTAAAAAGCAGCGGATTTTAAAAAAAATTAGCTAGAGGTTAAGCTTTAGCTTAAGGCAGCTAAAGAAAGGAACTATTATGCGTCAGGTAGCGATTTACGGCAAGGGGGGGATAGGCAAATCCACCACCACCCAAAACCTTAACGCCGGCTTAGGGGAGATGGGTAAAAAAATTATGATCGTCGGCTGTGATCCCAAAGCCGACTCCACTAGGCTTATCCTAGGTGGATTGGCTCAAGAAACCGTCTTAGATACATTAAGGGAAGAGGGCGAAGATATCGATCTCGATCAAGTGTTAAAAGAGGGCTTTTCTCATATCCGCTGCGTAGAGTCGGGCGGACCCGAGCCGGGGGTAGGCTGCGCCGGAAGGGGAATTATTACCTCCATTGGCTTACTAGAAAGACTTGGGGCCTATAGTGACGATCTCGACTACGTCTTTTACGACGTCTTAGGCGACGTTGTCTGCGGTGGATTTGCCATGCCCATTAGGGAAGGTAAAGCCCAAGAGATTTATATCGTTTGTTCGGGCGAGATGATGGCCCTTTACGCAGCCAATAACATTTCCAAGGGTATTCGCAAATACGCCAATACCGGAGGCGTTAGGCTAGGGGGGCTTATTTGTAATAGCCGCAACGTTGACGGCGAGGCCGAGCTAGTGAAGGCGGTGGCTAAAGAGCTAGGCACACAGATGATCCATTTTGTGCCGCGCGATAACATGGTCCAAAAGGCCGAGATTAATAAAAAAACGGTCATCGAGTTCGAGCCCACTTGCGGTCAAGCTGACCAGTACCGCGCCTTGGCCAAAAAGATAGACTCAAACGATATGTTCGTCATTCCTAAGCCTCTAGCCCAAGAACGTTTAGAGTCTCTGCTGATGGAGCACGGCCTAGTAGCCTAACTAGTTACTTAACTAGCAGCTTAAGGAGATAGCATGCTAAAACAACTCCAGGCCATCGTCAGGCCTGAAAAAACCAACGAGGTTATTACCGAGCTTTTAAATGCTGGCTTTCCCTCAGTTACAAAACTTGATGTTTATGGTAGAGGGAAACAAAAGGGCATAGTCTTAAATGACGTGCGTTACGACGAGCTACCTAAGCAACTTTTATTAATCGTTTGTGACGAGAAGGATCTCGACGACATCGCCGGCATAATAATGAAGACGGCTAGGACCGGAGAGGGGCACTTTGGAGACGGTAGGATTTTTGTGGGTCCGGTGGAAAAGGCCTGGACTATTTCCACGGGTAAGGAAGGGCTATGAGGGCTTAATTTATTACCCCAAAAACCTTTCCACCTCGGGCCTTGAGCATTTAGCCAGGTCCGTTTAATTTTTTTGGTATATTTTAGGAGCTAAAATTTAGCCCCGCCTCGCGGTTAAAGTCCGTAGAGGTTAACCATCAAGGGCAAAATATGAAAGACGTTATTGCCATAGTTCGAACTGGTAAAGTCGGTCAAACCAAAAACGCCTTGGCTGCGGCCGGTTTTCCTGGTTTTACTTGCGCCCCTTGCCTAGGGCGCGGTAAAAAACTAATCGATCCGGGGGTCTTAAAATTAATTATGGAGAGCGGAGAACTTCCGCTAACGGCTGCAGGCGAATCGATGACCGAGGCTACTAGGCTTATTCCTAAGAGATTATTCCACATTGTAGTCGATGACCATCGGCTTCAAGATTGTGTGGACGTTTTGGTGGCCGTTAATTCTACCGGACATCCGGGCGATGGTAAAATCTTCGTGACCCCTGTTTTAGAAAGCTACAGCGTTAGGCTGGGGCAAACGTGCGGGGTTTAACATTATGGATATAAAATCAGCCATACTTTCCAAATATAACGCTAAGGTATTTAAAAGCCGCAAAGACCACATCCTAGAAATCGAGGCTGACCAAACTCAGTCTATAGCCGCCAACACTAGGGCCATACCCGGTATCATGACTAACCGCGGCTGCTGCTACGCCGGCTGCAAGGGCGTGGTGGTCGGACCTTTAAAGGACACCTGCGTCATTACCCACGGTCCCATAGGCTGCGGTTTTTACACCTGGGGTACACGCCGCAATAAGGCTAAGAGCGCTGACGGACGCAACTTTATCCAGTACTGCTTTTCTACCGACATGCAAGAGCCAGATATAGTTTTTGGCGGTGATAAAAAGCTTAAGGCGGCCATAGACGAGGCCGTGGAGATTTTTAAGCCCAAGCACGTCATGATTTGTTCGACCTGCCCGGTGGGTCTTATAGGTGACGATATCCATGCTGTAGCTGCGGCGGCTGAAAAAGAGCACGGCATAACCTGTTTGGCCTTTTCTTGCGAGGGTTACAAAGGGGTTAGCCAGAGCGGCGGGCATCATATAGCCAATAACGGGCTCATGAAAAAAATAATCGGGGCCGACGACCAAAGCCCCATTGGGCAGTATTCAGTTAACTTATTAGGTGAATACAACATCGGCGGCGACGGCTGGGAGACGGAAAGGATATTAAAAAAGATAGGCTACCACGTGGTCTCCGTCTTCACTGGCGATGGGAGCGTAGAAGATATCTCTAAATCCCATCGGGCCGACTTAAATTTAGTCCAGTGTCATAGATCTATTAACTACGTAGCCGAGATGATGCTCCAGGCCTATGGCACTAATTGGCTAAAAGTAAATTTTGTTGGCCTTAAGGCTACCATTGAAAGCCTTAGAAACTTAGCCGAGTTTTTTGGGGCTAGCGAACTTAAAGATAGAACCGAAGAGGTAATTTCCGAAGAAATGGCCTTGATAGAAGAAGATATCGCTCGCTATCGCCAAAGGCTAACGGGCCGCAAGGCGGCTCTATTTGTGGGGGGCAGCCGCTCTCATCACTATCAAGAACTCTTAAGCGATCTAGGGGTGGAGACGGTCTTAGCTGGCTACGAGTTCGCCCACCGCGACGACTACGAGGGCCGTGAGATTATCAACCAGATAAAAGAAGATGCGGACTCTAAAAACATCGAAAGTTTAGTAATTGAAAAAGATAAGCGCTATCGGGCTATATTGACCCCAGAGAGATACGAAGAGCTAAAAAAGAGCATTGGTTTAGAGCAGTACTCGGGGCTTATGCGTCAAATGAAAGACGGGGCTTGGGTGGTGGACGATCTAAACCACTTTGAGACCGAAGAATTCGTTAAACTTCTTAAGCCCGATATCTTTTTCTCCGGTATTAAAGATAAGTTCATTATTCAAAAGAGCGGGTTATTGTCTAGGCAGCTTCATAGCTACGATTACAGCGGCCCGTACAGCGGCTTTAAAGGGGCGGTTATATTTGCTCGAGACCTAGTCATGGGTTTGGAAGCCCCGGCTTGGAAATTGGTCACCCCGCCTTGGAAGAAAAAAAAGGAGTTGTTAGATGCTTAATCAAACCCCTCTTCAATTTTACGACCGCCGGGCTTTAAGGATAAATCCCTGTAAGACCTGTCAACCTGTCGGGGCCCTCTACGCCGCTTTAGGCGTTCATAGGTGCATGCCCCATAGCCACGGCAGCCAAGGCTGCGTTTCCTATCACCGCACTTTTCTAACTAGGCATTTTAAAGAGCCCGCCATAGCCGCCTCCAGCTCCTTTACCGAAGGGGCTTCTGTCTTTGGTGGTGGTGCTAACCTTAAGACCTCGGTTAAAAACATCTTTGATATCTATGATCCCGATATCATTGCCGTCCATACCACCTGCCTTAGCGAAACTATCGGAGATGATCTTAACTCCTATATCCTGGATATGACCCTCTCCGAGGGCAAGCTAGTGGTCCATTGTAACACGCCTAGCTACGTTGGCTCTCATATCACCGGGTTTGCCAACATGGTGGCTGGCTTTATCCGTTATTTGAGCCTTAAAAGCGAGGAGAAGAGCCAAAAAATAGGCATTTTCCCCGGCTGGATCAATCCAGGCGATATTCACGAGCTTAAAAGACTAGTGGCCGTCATGGGTTTGGAATCTATAATCCTACCTGATCAAAGTGACGTTTTAGATAGCCCCATGACTGGGACCTACTCTATGTACCCCGAAGGGGGAACGACTATAGATGGTATTAGGGCCCTAGGCTCGGTAAAAAAGGTCTTAGCTTTAGGTCCGAGCTGCTCGTTTGAGCCGGCCTTAGCCATAAAGAGTAAATGCGCCGTTGAAACCGATTTAATAGAAGCGCCTATTGGGGTAGTTAATACCGATAACTTTATTTGCGCCCTATCTAACCTATCAGGTCAGGGCGTTCCCAGCGAGCTTGAAGCTGAGCGTGGGCGTTTAATTGATTTGATGCTCGATGCGAGTCAGTATTTTTTTAACAAAAAAGTCGCTATCTATGGCGATCCCGACACTGTGGTTGGATTATGCTCTCTTGCGTTAGAGCTGGGCTTAAGACCTAAATATATCTTAACCGGCACTCCGGGAGAGGCTTTCGTTGAAAGAATCAATAAGAACTTAGACATTTACGGGGCCAAAGAGGGTGTAAAGGTTAAAGCATCGGGCGATCTCTTTGAACTGCATCAATGGATAAAAAACGAGAGAGTCGACGTGCTTATAGGTACTTCTTACGGCAAACAAATAGCTAAGGCCGAAGATATTCCGCTAGTGCGCCTAGGCTTTCCCATTTTAGATCGCTACGGCCACTCTTATCAGCCTATTATAGGCTATCGAGGAGCCATGAGGGTAGCCGAACTTATCGCCTCGGCCTTAATGGATAGAATCGATCGCGACTGCGCCGACGAAGATTTAGACGTGGTCATGTAGGTTTGGAGAAATCAATGCCCCAACACATTTTAGAAGATAGAGAGCTATCTATCGCTACCGGGAGCGATTTGACTAGCGAGGGTAAAACCATAAAATGCGGTCAAAATAGTGTCTCTGGCTCTGTTAGTCAGAGGGCTTGCGTTTATTGCGGGGCTAGGGTGGTCCTAAACCCCATTACCGACGCCTTTCATCTCGTCCACGGCCCTATCGGCTGCGCTAGCTACACCTGGGATATTAGGGGTAGCTTATCAAGCGATTCGGAACTATTTCGTCAAAGTTTTTCAACCGATCTAAAAGAAAAGGACGTTATCTTTGGCGGGGTAGTTAAACTTAAACAAGCCGTAGATGAGATTATGGCCCGCTTTAATCCTCCCGTGGTCTTTATTTATTCCACCTGTTTGGTGGGAGTTATTGGCGACGACGTCGATAGCGTCTGTCGGGAGAGCGAGAGGCGCTACGGGGCTAGATTTATTAACGTTAAGGCCCCTGGCTTTGCTGGACACAAGGCCTTGGGCTATAAGCTCGCTTGTGAGGCCTTATTTGAGTTAATAAAGCCCTTTAGAGATAATCCTAAAGTAAAGGGCATAAATATTTTAGGCGACTATAACCTAGCTGGGGAAATCTGGATAATAAAAAATTATTTTAAAGAGGTAGGCCTTAAGGTCCTCTCCGTTTTTACCGGTGATAGCTCTTATGAAAGCTTAATTAAGGCCCCTACGGCATCGCTTAACGTGGTCCAATGCGCGGGCTCGATGACCTATTTAGCTAAGATGATGGAAGAGAGCTTTAATATACCTTACGTTAAGGCAAGTTTTTTTGGCTTAGAAGACACGGCCTCGGCCTTGATGAAGACGGTCGATTTATTAGGAGACTCAAAGGCTAGGCAAAAGGCTAAAAGCTTAGTGGAAAGAGAGGGTCGAAAGACTCACGAGGCGGTGGAAAAGTATTTGCCCTTATTAAAAGGAAAAAAGGCGGCAATCTTCGTTGGCGGAGGCTTTAAGGCCGTCTCTTTAGTAAGGCAGTTTAAAGCCTTAGGCTTAGAAACAGTCTTAGTGGGTACTCAAACTGGAAGCGCTGAAGATTACGAACTCTTAGGCGAGCTAGCGGGTCCCTCAGCCGTTATTTTAGACGATGCTAATCCTGCTGAACTAGAAACTTTTATGCGCCAAAAGGGGGCCGATATCTTAGTGGGCGGAGTAAAGGAAAGGCCCTTAGCCTATAAGCTGGGGGTGGCCTTTTGCGATCACAACCATGAGCGCAAGGCCCCTTTGGCTGGCTTTGCCGGGGTAGAAAATTTTGCTAGGGAAATTACTCTCTCCATCAACAGCCCCGTTTGGGCCCTGGCTCGGGCCAGCTCTTTTTTAGATTAAAAGAGAGATTAAAGGTTTAAATTTTATCAATAAACATTTTAACGTTACTTTTAGAGACTTTTTATGAGTCTCGAGTGGGTAACCTCATCTAAAAATCTAAGAAGTTTCGAAAATAAAATAAAGAAGTATATTATGACCAAGTTAAGTAATATATGCGCTAATCCCTGTAAGATGTGTCAACCCTTGGGGGCCATCACCGCCTTTTACGGTTTAAAAAAATGCATGAGCTTACTTCATGGCTCGCAAGGCTGTAGCACCTACATAAGGCGTCATTTGGCCACCCACTATAACGAGCCCGTTGACGTGGCCTCGTCTTCTTTAAGCGAGGAAGGGGCTGTTTTTGGAGGGGAAAAGAATTTATTTAAGGGGCTCGATAACCTTATTAAGCTCTATAGCCCCGATATAGTGGCCGTTTCGACCACGTGTTTGGCCGAAACCATAGGCGAAGACGTGGGAGCGATGATTAAGCGCTATTTGGAAAGAGCGCCTAAGCCTGCGGCCGAGGTTATATCTCTTTCCACCCCCGGCTATGGCGGGACCCAGTTTGAGGGCTGGTTCAGGGCCTTAAGGGCCGTGGTCGAGCAAGTACCCATGAAAAAGGTCAGCTTAGATTCCATTAACGTGGTGACCGGGCCTATTAGCCCGGCTGACGCTAGAGAGTTAAAGAAAACTCTTTCAGCTTTAAAGTTAAATTATATATTATTACCAGATATTTCCTATAACCTTGACGGCCCCTTTAGTCTAGAGTATAACCGGCTCCCTCAAGAGGGGACGTCGATAGAGCAAATTAGCCAAATGGCCGGTGCCAGGGTTACTTTGGAGCTAAGCCCCTTTTGTCCAGATAACTTATCCCCAGGCCTATTTTTACGCGATAACTACGGAGTTGATTTAATAAGGCTTAATTTACCTATAGGTCTTAGAGATACAGACATCTTCCTTAAAACCTTAAAGGATTTGGGGGCTGTTATTGGAGACGATATTATTCAAGAGCGTGGACGCTATCTTGACGCCATGCTCGATAGCCATAAATATAGCGCCCAAGGCCGGGCCGCGCTCTTTGGGGAGCCGGATTTGGTCTACTCCCTTTCTAGGCTCTGCGTTGAAAATGGCTTAGCCACAATAGTGGCCGCCACCGGCTCAATAGCCAAAGAATTTAAAGAAAGAGTTGAAAACGAGCTGCAACAAAATCAAAGCCCACTGGCTGGCCCCTTTAGCGTCTTAGACGGATCTGATTTTACCGATATTGAGCGCGAGGCGGTTAAAGGAGAGGTTAACCTGTTAGTAGGTAACGGCGACGGCCGAAGGCTAGCTCAAAAGCGCGGTTGGCCGCTAGTAAGGTGCGCCTTTCCCATTCACGACCACGTGGGCGGACAAAGAATTAAAAATTTATTTTACGAGGGCTCAATTAGTCTATTAGATCATATGGTCAATTCTTTGTGTTCTAATTTAGAATCTTCATTTAGAAAAGATCTTAAGAACCAATATTTTAGATCTAATTTTGGTCAAGACAAAGTTCTGGAATTAGATCTCGAAGACCTCGAAAATAATATCAATGGTATGGCCCCAGCCAGTAAATCTATTCAAAGGCCTATAAGAGAATATGTGCCTAAAAAATTGGCTCACCCATGCTTTTCTCTGGAGGCCTCTCATAGTTTAGCTCGTTTGCATCTACCGGTGGCCCCTGATTGTAATATTGGCTGCCTATATTGCCTGCGCCGCTACGACTGTGCCAATGAAAGTCGGCCCGGGGTCACTAGCGCCGTTTTGAACCCTGAGGAGGCCTTGGAGAGGTTTTTAATAGTTAAAAAGAAATTTCCCAATCTTTCCGTCGTCGGCGTGGCTGGACCTGGGGAAGCCATGGCTAGCCCCGAAAAAACCCTAGAGACTTTTAGACTCATTCGTAAGAGCGATAGCGATATCTTATTTTGTCTCTCCTCAAATGGCTTGGCCCTTGCCCCTTATTTGAGAGATCTAAAGGATTTGGGGCTGAGCCATTTAACCTTAACCGTTAACGCTGTCGATCCGAAGATAGGTCAAAAAATATACGGTCACGTTGATTATTACTCAAAGCGCTATCGGGGCTTAGAAGCGGCTTCAATTATACTGGCGAACCAAATGACGGCCTTAAAAATGGCCGTGGATTTGGGATTAATCGTAAAAATTAATACTGTCTTAATAGAGGGCCTAAACGAAGAGCACTCCGAACAAACGGCTAAAACTTGCGCGGCCTTAGGGGCCTCTATTGGCAATATTATGCAGCACATTCCGGTTAAAGGTACTCTTCTGGGAGAAAAAAGAAAGCTTTCTAGAGCGGAGCTTCAAAAGACGAGCGAAAAGTGTGCTCTTTATCTACCTCAGATTCGCCATTGCCGCCAATGCCGAGCCGACGCTGCCGGTCTCTTATCAGACGATAGATCGATTGATTTTACAAAACCAGAGGAGGGTCTTATGGACATAGCCGCTAAAGTTGAGAACCTAGCCGCCGGGGGGGGGCGGCAAGTAAAGATTGCCGCTGTTTCTAAAAGTGGGGTGCTTGTGGACCAACACTTTGGGCAAGCCGAGAGATTTTATATCTATCTTAGTGACGGAAATGAGGTTCGCTTGCTTGAAACTAGAAACGTCGCTTCCGCTGGCGGCTGTTCGCGCTGCGGTAAGCCCGACACTATAGGCGGAGGGGAGGCTAGGCCCAAGGGTTTTATAGATAAGCTAGTTAAGGCAGTTAGCGATTGCGAGGCGGTGGTGGCCGTAAGGGTGGGGGAGTCGCCCCAAAGTAAGCTAGCCGCCTTAGGCATAGCCTCTTTCGCCACTTATGAATCCATGGAGCGGGCCGTCTTAGCTGCGGCTGGAAAGATTTTGACGGGTAAAAGCCAACAAACCGATTCTTCAAATTTAGCCGTTGGCTGAGTTAAGCCGTAAACTAAATTTTAAAGCCCTAAGGAGTAGAATATGTCAGACGATAATTCCATTAGAGGTAGGGTTGGGGTGGTTAGAGACGAAAACGGTTCTTTAGGAGACCCCTTGGTTAGCTCGGTTATAGATCTTTACAAAAAAAAGGACGGTTCTTGGTGCCTTGAATCAAGCCTAAACTGGCCTCTTTGTCAAACAAAACAAGCGAGCGATCTTAGAAACCGTCTAATCGCTTTGGCCACCTATTTAGACGGTCTAAAGGTCTTGGTGGGTAAATCTTTCGGCGGTTTAGCCTTCCGCATTCTTCAAAGCCAAGGGGTTGATCTGTGCCGAATGGACGATTTTGGGGTAGATTGCTTAGACGAACTAATGGAAGTGCTAGATAACGGCGAAAAAGATGATATAACCCCGCTCTACCCAGTAGAGATAGGCG
>JAITQT010000455.1 GCA_031288745.1 Deltaproteobacteria bacterium | reverse complement strand
GCAAGGGAAGGAGTCGCAACCCCTGTAGCCAGAGGTAACTGCGTCACCTAAGAGGTGGGGTGGAGAATAACCCTAGGCGAAAGAGTAGTCCGTAGGATGACGAACCTGTTTCGTTAGGGAGAGTTCGACGAGAGTGCATATATATGGCCATGCCGTAGGTGCGCGGTGATATGCTCGTATGATCTGATGAAGGTGTGGGCCAATGCGGCTGCGCCTTAGTAATAAAAGCGGTGAACAAAGCGACGGAGAACCCGAGTGTCATTGACATCAAGTGATTGGGGATTGAAGGCTAGAATAGCGTGGTAAGATAAGGGGGAGCCACATCAAGGTGAAAGAGGAGTTGATGGGAGTTAAAGTCCCCATAGTACCGAAAACCGAAAGGCCCACGGGGGGGTTGCAAAACCACCAATAGGGAAGGGGTGAGAAAGATAGAGATGAGGTGATCATGATGCAGAGAAGCCCTTAAGGCCCGAAAGGCTAAACAATTTAAGGTTATTTACAACTCACCAGTTTAGGTAGGCTAATTAAGAAAATATGGCTTGGAAAGAATTCCACATCGCGAGTAAAGTAAAGAGGGAAAAAAGAGTGAATACGTACATGGCCCACATAGCGTCGTTTTAATACATCTTCACTCTCTAAATCAAAGTATTCTACATCGTCGACTTTAGTTGGCGGTAGTTGATGAAGTTATTCTCAAGCGACTTTAGTCGCAATTTCAAGCCACCAGCATTAGGAAAGGGATCATCGTGGCGAATAAGGGTTTCCCGCCGAGCAAGATTGAAGCCTTGCTCAAGGAGAGGCCCGAGCTTCACTTGCTGACGCCAAACAAACGAAACGACAGGCGTATCGCCGAAAACTTGCTGCTCGCCTTCGAGGAAGTCCTCGAAGGGATAATCGAGACGCGTATCGTTTTTAAAAAAAATGCGCCACCGAGAGGGCAGGTTCCTATACTCATTTAAGGATAAAAAGAGAGCAGCCGCGGAAGAGATGGGATATCTGGCGACGGAGAAGAAACACAACTTCGATCCGGCCAAGTACGCACGAAAGAAAGAGACCTTCAGCGTCATCGTATTCGAATCCGACCAGGACTTGACAGGAAAGACAGTTTACCTCTGCTATGACGACAGATGGCTACTAGAGCTTGTATTCGCTAGTTACAAAAACGACGAGTGCTTCGACAAAATCAATGTACAGGGGGACTTTTCACTGATCGGATCTGAATTCATCAATTTCATCTCCACCGTCGCGACATGCCGCATCCTTATAAAAGCCAGGACGGCAGGCCTAATGGCTGGCAGGTCATACGGAGAACTAATGGATGACCTGTCATCGGCGTGGCGTCTGAAAGACGCCCCAGAGCCTCCTTCAAGCGATGACGCGTACTGGGTCCACACCCTGAACAGCGTCTTCAAAACTCGAAGCATTGAGGCTCTCTGGGCCAGCTCCAAAGTCTGTCACCAAGAAAAGGGGGCGGCCCAAGAAAGATTCGGCAGAGCACAATCCTAAGAGACCAAGAGGCCGGCCCAGAAAAATTCTACCTAAAAATCTCTATAGTCCGGTAAATTGGGAAACCTTTACTAAAACGGGACCTCGTTTATCTGAGGGATCATGTCATTACAACTGAACTAAACCAATGAGGTTTAAGGAGGCCTTGAGAACGGTTACTTTGAACGATTACGGTTGTAAAGATAATCAGTTAATTTTACCTCTGAGATAAGCTTGTTAGTGTCAAGCCCTAAATTGTTCAGGACGTTTCCGGTAAAAATATATGTGCTGCTGCTGAAATTGGTGAATAAATTGTTCCTATCAAGAGAAAAAAAAGTAATTCCAGGCTCGCCTTTCTTTTTAGAGATTAAAACCAGGTTTTGAGCTTTTTCCATGGAAGAAGCACAATCGCTGCCACTAATACATATTCCTCCAGATAAAACTCTATAATAAACAAAATAATAATTGTCCAAATCTACTCTGGCGAATTGATTAAAGGCGGTCTCTCTTGAGAGATCATAACCAAAAGGAGTATATACTCTTGGAAACAATCGCTCATACTCTGTCGCATCAGCGTTTTTCATGGCTAGTAACATGCTGGCCAGTCTATCTTTATAAATTTCAAGATCAGCCGGGGAAATCTGTTCCCCGGCAAGGAGTCTAGAGGCACAAGAAAGTACAACGACAACGGCCAATAACGTGATGATTTTCCGCATAAAACACCTTATAGTGGATTTTTTTCTCCGATACATTTTCAAAATCGGGTAAGAGGTTAGTTGGCAACGCCGTCATCATTACCACCGAGGAATGCCGTTCGGTACCTGGCGGTTCGATAGTCAGATACTACTCATGACGTCTCCCTTTAAGTCGACGTCAAACCTTACTAATTGTGTAACCGTTTATCAAGTCTTTTTTCCCCAAGTTGCGGCTGGTAGCGACTTTCGAGTTGTAATTAAGTTTTAGCATACCCTTAAGTTCTTAACATTAGCTCTTTTAACGTTTCTACTTAGCTTTCTGCTCCAACCATATATTTTAACTTGATCGAAGCGCAAAAAGTCACCTTTATCAGTCCTTAAATTTGTAACAGGGCCTTATTACTAGTTAATTTTTTAGACTACTTTGCTTTTAAGGGGTTTTTGCGCTTCGATCAACTTTGATTAATTTTAAAACTACTAAGCTCCTATAGGAGGCTACATTGCTGCGGTATGGGTCGTCCCTTTCATTAGGCTTGGCCCCGCAGCGTTCTCTCTTGTGAACGGGCCTTTAAACGTTCACATTTGTGAACGGACACCTAATTGTTGGCGCTCATTGATACACAGCTTCTCAGACTAAGCCCTTCCCGAGAGTTCGGTCAGTATTTGACTTTGCTTTGTTTGAAAAGCTCGTCCGCTCATGTCTCCCTGTGCGATTTGAGGTTCGGCGGACCAAGGGTTTGCCTTCGGCTCTTTCAGATTGAGCCTCACGGCGGACACCCTAGCCTTTGGCTACAGGTCCTAATTTCCAAGTCTGGAGAGGACGTTGCACCGCTCGAGTTAGCGCTCCTATCGGGCACACCTAAACAAAGATGCTGACGGCGTGAAAAATAAATTCGCCCTTGTGTATAGCAGGAATATTAAGGCTTTGACTATATAGTCAAGTCTTAAATTCACAGCGTCTCTAAAAGGATTATCGAGTTACATCGTTGAAAAATTACGAAGCTTGAAGACCTTTTTTTATCTTACCGATATTATCATTAAATGTCAATCAGAATTATCTCTAAAACAAGGCCAAAGCGTCAAAATTTTTATTAAATAAAAATTTTATGTGGGGAGAAAAAAAAGCCGGGAATAACAGATAATACTTCTTCTTCTTTTCTTTATCGTAAGGCCTGAAGCTGTTGATACTTTTTACGTCTAAGGTAATGGTGATTTTCTTAACGCCTTTGCATTTAGGCCTACCTCTGTATCTATCTAAGGCTGTCTGGCGAAATTTGGCGAATAACTCTAAGAGAGCCATACTCAATTATAGTGTAGGATCGATTTTAGAGATGGTTCTGTCAATCGTATCAACTGAGGGGATATTCTCCAAGTCTGGCATCAAAAGCTTGAAAAACCAAAATATAGTTAACGGCGAAATTATGAATTTCCTTACACCCTTTGCAGCAGCTGTGGTGGCAATCAATTAAGGATAGTAAGATTTGGTGTAGCTTGTAAGTTGAACGCCCTTGAACTCTAAGGTCAGGTATGGTCTTGAAATAAGCGATGATATTGCTGAGAAAGTTGGCCATAATGGGACCTCCTTGATTTAGATATTCATAATTATAGCAAGAAAGATTTAAATTAGAAATTAATTTTGCTATATTTTTAATATATAATTATTATTATATTAATAGAAGATTTACTTATATAAATATAATAAAGTTTTAATATTATAAATATAAAAAATTTAACTAGTTCAATTAAATAAGTAAATTTTTTTATTATCAAGTTATTCTGATTAATTAATGAGAAATCAAAATTATGGCGCTTTTGCCCTTAGCTTTAGCGCTATAGCTCTATAGCTGGTGGTAGTTGACTTATATAAATATATGTGCGCCGTGGAAAGGTGCATTCGCTTAGTGAGGTGAAACTCCTCACCCGATAACTTTTACTGCTGTCCAGCCGGTATTAATCCCATACGATGTGGAGGTAACGAAAGGTCGTGAGCATGGGAGGTAAAGCCCTCTTAAGGGGGACCGCGAGTGTATCGGTTATAACGTTAGTGAACTCTCAATAGGCCTCGAAATAGTAATTGCGGGAGCTGACCCACCATATAATTGGGGAAGGCCACTGTGTGGTAGGCAAATTGAAGGACAACGTCACCGGATTATTAAGACGTGATAACCAGCAGATAAAGTGTATCGAGACCGCCGGGGTAAAGGTGATGGCTGCACACAAGGGGCGAATGTGGTAATATGGGAGACCTGCGAAGGTCGCGCTTAGAGACTGGTGCGAAACCGGTTTCCGGCGACAGATAGGCCGGGCCTCTGCGGGAAACGGATAGGGTCGTAGTATTTAAGAGAGCGCTAATCACTGTGGAGGGAAGGGCCCTTAACCTAGGACACGTCATGGAAGCAGGAAAGGGTGGGATAGTGGCTATGCCTATTAAGTTCCCCAAGAAAAGCCTGGTGACTACGGATACGATTATATCACTGAGAAGTTCAGAAATTTTAACGGGATAGGGAGTGTACCTTTTTAATGTCCCTGAAAGAAGGCCTTTCCGGGTGCGGTGATAAGACGGTCTTGGTGAAAGCCGGGTGCGGTAACTCCGCAGGCCCGGTTTGACGGGGGGTACTGGAAACGGGGCGGAAGCTACCGCGCCAGTACTCTACCCTACTTAATTGTATGGTCTCGTTTTGGCTATATAGTTAGCGGTTTTTATAAGTCCACTTTTTTTTCAGTAATTTATCTTGGACAGCTCTGGGGCCTGGCTATATTAAATTTAAGCGAAAGAGACAAATTTAAAAATTATTTGGCGACCGCTCTAGTAACCGTTATCTAGAGCTTTTTCCTCCTGTTGAGGCTGGCCACTGGCTTTCTAGTTAAATTTATTTCTTTAGGTATTAAAATCTTAACCACGAGTTTTGGCGGCTCTCTTTAGGTCGGTCGACTCTGTCTTTAGAGAGAGAATCATGTTAAAATCATCTAGCCTCTCCTGGAGGCTAATTTGGTTACGGATTGATTTTTCCCCATTAATTGGGTTTAGGCACCTCTACGTTTACGACCAAAGTAAGCTAGTGAACAAACGAAGATTAACAAAAATATTATCGGTAGGTTTAGCCTAACTGATTTTATACGCAACTTTTTACGCGACTTAAGCCACTTTTTTCAAATAATCTCGGATCGTTCGTTTTTTGCGGCTCTTCGGCCATAGTCGAACGGCCCGGTTGATAGTTGGCTAGAAGCGTATAGTAACCGAGAGATAAGATGGAGTGGATATGTTTTTTATTTCACGATTTAAAATTTTTTTATTGATAATGGTGATTGCTATGGTTTGCTCTTCCGTTTCGGCCGATATCGCCCAAGGCGGCGTCGACGAAAGTTATACGCTTGAAAACGGTCTTAAAGTTATTTTAGCCCCCCAGCTCGATAATCAGGTTATTTCGGCTATGGTTTTGGTTAAAACTGGCTCAGCCGACGAAAAGGGTCAAGCCGAGTTTGGTCTGGCTCACTTAATGGAACACATGGCCTTTAAAGGCACTAAAAAACGTAAGGTGGGCCAGGTCTCCTCGGAGGTTGAAAATAACGGCGGCCACATTAACGCCTACACTACTTTTGACGAAACGGTTTATTATTTAAGCTTACCTAGCGATAAGGTCGAGTTGGGGCTTGATATTTTATCTGACATTGTCTTTAGTCCCTCCTATGACCCCAAAGAGTACGCCTTGGAAAAGGAAGTAGTGGTTGAGGAGATTAAAAGAGCTAGGGATAACCCCGAGCACGTCATGTGGGATGAATTTATATCCCGCATTTTCGCCTCTCATCCCTACGGTCATCCTGTTTTAGGCTCAATTGATACGGTTAGAAACGCCACCCGAGACACGGCTTTGGCCTTTCACGATAAGTTCTACCGGCCTGACAACGCTATCTTAGTGCTGACCGGCGGCTTTGACACCGCTCAGTCTAAGAGCTTACTGGATAAATATTTTAATGATTTAAAAAATCCATCCGAGCCTAACCCTAGTTCGGTCATCGAGCCCCCAGCGCCGCCTAAAGGCCCTTCCATTGTCATTAAAGAAAGCGAACGGGTTAACGTGCCCAAGGTCATGATGGGCTTTCGCTGCGCCACTCGCCGCTTCGCCGATTCCGCTCAGCTCGATCTTTTAAGTTCGGTTTTAAGCCAAGGTCGTTCGGGGCGGCTGACCGATAACGTTAAGATTAAAAAATCCCTAGCCACGGATATAGACACCTCTTCTTTAACTTTACTTTTAGACGGGATCTTACTCATTAATTACGAAACCGAGCCCAATAAGATCGTCCCCGCCTTTAAGGCGGTGATCGAGGAACTAAAGGGCCTAGCTGAAAACCCCCCGGCCGAAGAAGAACTAAACCGAGCCAAAGCCTTAGCGGCCAAGGCCTTTGTGGATCGTCAGGAAAGTAGCGGCGATTTAGCTTCCTTACTAGGAACCTTTGAGATTTACGCCGGCGATTATCGTCTTCGAGACGCCTATTTACCTTTGTGGAGTCGGGTAACAGCGCTAGATTTGGCTAGATTAGCCGAAAAAATCTTTAGACCAGAAAATATGACCTTATCAATTTTGCTGCCCGCCGGGGCTCCGAAACCCTCAGAAAGCGAGATGAAGGAGATTATTGCCGAGCTAAAATTGACCGCGCCTATACCGACCTCGGCGGCCGCCTACAATTTCGAGGAGCATAAACTAGCTACCGGGCCTAAGGTCTTAATCTTACGCGATCCAACTTTACCTTTGGTCACGGTAAGGCTGGCGGTCATGGGTGGCATACTGGCAGAGGGAGGAGAGCAAGACGGCTTAAGTAATATTGTGGCCAAAGTTTGGCCTAAAGGTACTCAAAATATTCCTTCCCAGCAATTTAGCCGCTCAGTTGAGGATTTGGGGGCCAGTATAGACGGATTATCGGGCCGGAACTCCATTGGCCTTGCCGGCTCTTTTCTTTCCTCCAACTGGCTTTCGGGGCTAGATTTACTAATTGGAGCTTTGATCGAGCCCTCTTTTGAGGAATCTGTGGTAGAGGAATTTAAGGCCGAGATCCTCTCCGAATTAAATCTTTTAGACGAGCAAATGGCCAATCGTCTCTTTCGTCTTTTACGCCACGAGCTTTATGGAGATCACCCCTATCATCGCTACCCCTTGGGGAAAAAAGAAACCGTCGCTTCTTTTACTAGAGAAGACCTCTTAAATTTCTACCAAAAAAGGGTTAGGCCTGATAATTTAGAGGTTACTGTGGCCGGTGATATTGATCCTAAAGCTGTTTTAGAAGCCTTAGAAGAGCGATTGGGACGTTGGAAGCCAGCTGGCGCGGGGTTAGAGACGGCTGTGCCCGCCCCGCCTAAAGCTATTGATAACCTTAAAACAGTTAATGACGTAGTCGATAGCGCCCAGACCCACTTAGGTTTGGCTTTCCTAGCCCCGGGTTTAGGCCATGCTGACCAAGCAGCTCTGGAGGTGCTAGATTCTTATCTTTCGGGTATGGGCGGTCCATTGTTTAACGAGCTAAGAAATAAGAGATCTTTAGCCTATACCGTAGGCTCAAGCTATAACCCAGGTCTCTCAACTGGTGCCTTTAGCTTTTATATCGCCACCGATCCTCAAAAGGTAGATGAGGCTATCAAGGGCCTTTTAGAGATTATCGAAGATGTTAGTAAGAAGCCGCGAACTATTAACGAGGTCCAAGGAGCCATCACCTATTTAACTGGCTTAAAAAAGATTAGCCTTCAGACTTTAGCCAGCCGAGCCGAACAGGCTATTTTTAACTCTCTTTATGGCCTGGGTCTTGATTTCGAAACTAAGCACCTTCAAGCTATCGAGAAAGTGACTCCGGCTGACCTTCAAAGAGTAGCCCTAAATTATCTTAACCGCGAGCATATGGTCTTAGCCGCCGTGGGTAACGAAAAGTCGATTCAAGCGGCTGAGGCGGCCTTGAAGTAACTAGATTTTTAGGCACATTATGGGTTAAAAAACGGAGGAGAATATTTTCCTCCTTTTTTTTTTGAGCGCCCGCTAGTTGCGCTAACTCGAGCGGTATAACGTCCGCTCCAGACTTGATAGTGGAATGTAGCCGAAAGGGTAGGATGTTCGCCGTGAGGCTCAATCCGAAAGAGCCGAAGGCAAACCCTTGGCCCGACGAATAGAAATCGCACAGGGAGAGATGAGCGGACGAGCTTATCAAACAAAGCGAAGTCTAATACTGCCCGAACTATGGTTGTAAATGCGGTGGGTAGGTGAGGGGAAAGTTAGGGCTTTAATCAGGGGCAGATCTCACGGGGCTAATAACTTGGCCAAAGGTTTGGTAACGGGCCATTTTGGCGTGAGAAGTTAGTAGAAGCCATAGTACCGAAGGGACGCACTTCGGGAAGGGCAGAGCGGTAGTTGGTCACTTATATGTGTTAGGGCAATCATGCGCATAGAGCAGAAAATCGTAGATGAGGCGGGCTATCTCTAGGCGGGTAGGTTGGAAACTAAGAGGAATCGGGAAGGGCTTAGTGGGGAAACCTTAGTAGCAATAGGCGAGGACAACGAGAAAAGTATGAGGTCGACTGACCTGTTAGAACGCATCTTGGCTTAATAGGAAACGTTATGCTTAATATTGGACTACCGAACCGCCCAGTGCCGGACAGCCCGCCTAGGTGGTGTGGGAGGACGGCGGGGCAAACCCACCTTCTACCCGATTATAAGTTGGAAATTTTGTTAGAAATAAGTTAAAGTATCCAAGTTGCCAAAAATTATATTGATGCTTCTACCATCTCTTTCTGGCCTAAAGGGTAGCCTCTAAGGCTATGGCCCTATGTTTTAACTTTAGCCTAAGGTTTCGAAGCGAAAAAAGTTCCAGTTTCAGTCCTTAAAATTTGAACATAGTCTTAAAACGAGTTAATTTTTTTAACTATTAAGCTTTTAAGAGGTATTTACGCTTCTATACAAAATTTAGTTAAAAAATATAGGAAGACTCTATGGAATCGGATTTAGTAAATTTAATGCGTCTTTCGACGCCGCCTATTGGCCTGGCCTTTAGCTCAGTCGCCCCATCACAAGCTCTTAGCTATAGGCCCGGTAAAATGCCTAAAACTAAGTGGGGCTGCTCTCTTTATTTGATCGCCAAAGCCTTTCAAGGCTCGACAGTTTGTTTTTCCCAACAAACCTGCATCTGTCCGGGGGCCAATCAAGGCTTGGCCTTAGGTTTTCCCGTAAACGGTTTTCCCATGGATTATCCTGATACGTTGCACTTTCTTTCTTGCGGTAGCCGAGGCTGCCCAAATTGTGAAGAAATCAAACAAAAATATCTTGATTGCGGGGTCTCGCTTAATCTAATTGATGAGATCTTAGATGGAGAAAAGTTTAAGAAAAATCCAGAACTTACGGCTAAGACTTTTGAAAATTATCCCCAATACTCCCCTCCTGCGCCCATCTTAATTTTTAAGCCTTTGTCGCTCTTTTCTCCTCAAGAGCCTCCCCTTATAGTAGTTTTTCTGGTCGACGCTATTGAGCTTTCAGCTTTATTAGTCTTGGCCAATTTTGCCTATACTTCCTGGGATAAAGTTATGGCCCC
>JAITQT010000417.1 GCA_031288745.1 Deltaproteobacteria bacterium | reverse complement strand
ATAGCTTATCCATATATTCTTCTTTAATGCCTAAGCCAGTGTCACTGACCTCAATTTGCAAGAAAATACCTCTGCCAAAACGCTCGCCAGATACGGACAATTTAACGTAGCCCTTTTTAGTATATTTATATGCATTGGATAGCAAATTAAACATTATTTGGCGAATACGGATCTCGTCGCCAACCAGAGCGCTCGGTAAACGGCTATCAATTTCCACTAAAAAGTCTAACGACTTATCAGCTATTTTAGAGCTAATAATACTAATAACGTCGTAAATAAGGGAACTTAATTGGTATTGAGTTTCCATTATTTCCATTTTTCCCGACTCTATCTTAGAAAAATCAAGGATATCGTTAATTATGGCCAGCAAAGAGTTGCCAGCTTGACGGATGTTAGCCACCATCTCGGTGGCCTCGGTAGTAATATTTTCTCTTAAGGCCAATTCGGCCATACCAATGATGGCGTTCATGGGGGTTCTAATCTCATGGCTCATTCGGGCCAAAAATTCGCCTTTGGCCTTGGAAGCCAATTGCGCCTCCTCTTTTTGGGCCTCTAATTGCGCAGTCCTCTCTTTAATCAGAAGCTCGAGCTTTTCTCTATCTAAACCCCGCTTTCTAAATAAAATAATGATTAGAGTTAACAAAGCCACTAAAGTGAGCGATAGACCAATCAACCAAGGGATCCTTGAGCGAGCCACTTGAACGCGATAGTCGTAGGTCTTGCGCAACCAGCGATCGGCTATGGCCGGCACATCGGCCTCTGTCATCGCTTTATTAAAAATTGAGCATAAAATTGCCTCTTTAGTATTAAAGCCAAAAGTAGAATAGATGGGTTGGCCGAAAACGTAATTAACTTTAAAGCCAGGTTTTTCCAAAAAGTTGGTCATACTCAGGTTAAGGTTGCGCGTGCCCATGAAAAGCTCTATCTCACCACTCTCTAAGGCCTTGAAGGCCTCGGGGTTGGTTGAGTAATAGGCAATGTTTGAGTGGCTGGGGAACCAGTTGCGAAACATTTCAGCGTAAGCGCTGCCGTTCAATAAGCCCACTTTAGAAAAAAGAATCTCGTTAATCTTTTTATCTGGAGTCTTACTTAGTGATAAAAGGGCGTAATAGTCGGAGTTTATCGGGTTCTGAGTCCACAAAAATTGCCCTTCGCGAGCCGGCGAACGAAGCACTTCGGTTAGAAATGAAACTTCTCCCTTTTCTAGCATGTCAATTAAGCTCGTCCAGACCACAGGCCGATCATTGGCTCTTTTAAATTCTAAACCGGAAATCTTCTTAATTTCTTCCAAGACGTCGAAAGCGACGCCCTGCCACAGGCCTTCGTTTTGATTGTAGAAACTAGTGGGATAGTTGTCGAACTCAGCTCCGAAAAGGATAGGCTCTTGGGAGCGGATATGTTCCTTAACAAAGGTCTCTTCGGCAAAGGAGAGTCTACTGCGAAACTTACGGGCCTTATATTGTTGTTCACCTATATTCCATAACTCAACGAGATAACGACCTAAGCCGGCCTTAAGGCCTTTGTTTAAGAGGCTAACGATAGGCTCTAACTCAGCATTGCCAGTAGACAGGGCCACCTCGGAGTAGACCATGGGTAAAAAATCAAAGGCAATAATGTTACCTAAGGTATCAAAATTAGCCTCGGCCGGACTTTCGTCGAAAAACGCATCCACTTCCCCATTTAGGAGCATTCGATAAGCTTGGTTGTAATTAGTAGCGAACACAGCCACGAACTTAGTTTTAATTAAAGGCTTAACTTGAGAGTAACTTACACTATCTTTAAGAAAACCGTATCTTATCCTCCTTTGCTTTTCAATAACCGATAACGGCTCGCTATTCATAAAACGCATGTATTTTAAAGTTCGCTCGGCTACAGCTTGGGACATAAATAACGTTTTGCGGCGCTCGGGCGTGGGGGCTATATCTACGCTAAAATCAATGCTGGTATCATGTAAGCCTTTAAGTAGTCTATCCCAATCGTAAATCGAAACCTTAAACTCCAAGCCAAAGAGCGTAGACAAATAAGAGGCTAGTTGGGAGCTAAAACCTTGGATTTGACCGTTTTCTCCCCTAAAAGCCTCGGTGGAATTGGTCATGGCTAAAACCAAGGGGCGGCCAAGAGTTTTTAGTCTTTCAATGGCTTCAATTTCTTTTTCCTCGATCCCCGGTATGTCTCGATAAGATTCAAAGTGCGGCCAGCTTATTTCAATTTCCTTGCGGGGGGATAGACGATTTAAAAAATAAAGCGGGACCGCGACAAATAAAACCGCGGCTAATAAATAGAGCGGCCAAAAACTCAAGGCCTTTTTCACGGCCGATAATCTTTCTTGGCCTAAATTAAAAAAAACCATTTTTCCACCATTTTTTCGACCCAAAGGCTAAAAACTCCGAAGGCCGATATTAAACGGCGACGATCAAAAGGCCCGGACCCTAAGCAAATGTCATTGGCCGCTAGGCCCGGAATTTGCTCAGGCGCTTAGATTTACTTTTTCGCGCCCCCCTTGACAGGGTATCTTTATATTATAGCCTAAAATAATCGCTGGGATCATAACTATTTGTCTAACGCTCGATCGCTTCGAGAGCTTAAAAACCCAAATAAGACTTTGGGAATTTAACTCAATTGACCTACGGGCCTCAAAAAAATCTAAGAGTTAATAAGGTTAGCTGTAATCGTGTCTAAAAAATTTATAGGAAGGTAATTTTATAGGCTAAAAAGACAGGCTTAAAAAAGTTGTGGCTGGAAAATAGAAAAGCCGCCCTTAAGCGGCTTAAATTAAAGTTAGGTCAACAACTAAGCCCGATCCCTGTCGGAGGGAAGGGGAATATAACCAAAAAAAATAACCCTAAGCGCTATACCCTTGCTCCCCGCACATCTCTAACGTCGCTGCAGCAGCCCCAAATAAACCGGGCAAGTAACGAATTAAAAAATCGTCGATATTATTTTTGTCAGCCGAGGTAAAATCCGACTCAAAATCAAGGTCCACCGTTAAGGCTAGCTCGTCACCCATCAGACCAAAGACGGCTCCAGCCGTACCTTTCCAGTGGTGATTGGCCCTCATAGCCCAAGCTAAGACATAGGCCCTATCCTCAGTCTTTTTCAAATCGCCTCCATAGACGCGGATGATAAGCGAATGGCGCTCGGAATTATACTGAAAAGACAACCAAAAATTGGCAATCTTTGTAGTTTTCCAGCCGTCGCCGTCTAGAGCTAACCTTTGGCCAATATGCCGGCCAAGGCGAGAGAGCATTTTTTCAATTAAGCTATAATTTTCCATAAATTCGCCTTTTTTAGTAATACTTATGATTCGTTAGAATAATATTTTTATAACTTTGATTCTCTCTGTTTTTAGAAAAAAAATACTGTTCATATGCATCTAAAACACTGATATAATAATACTAATTATCTCTAGAAATAATATTTTACCCCTTAAAAATTGATTTTTCTCACCTGCCAAAAAATTTCAATGAAAAATAAACTGGACAAGGTTTGAGACAAAACTTGGATAGTTTGCCCCGTCAAATTTTGGTCATTCCAAGCCGTCTCTAACACAATTAGCTATGGCTAAGTCTATTTTCTGGTTAGGCCATAGCTAAGGAGAGGCTAAAAAATTGAAGCTAAAATCACTTTAGTTAGTGCTTAGACTTTAAAACGAGAGCCGTCAGCCCCTTCTAGAAAAAAAAGCTTTTGCCGCCAACCTTGGGCAATAGAAACCAACAGACTAAGATCTTCTGGAAAATTATAGACAATACTCGGGGCCAGATTCCATTTACGCTCGAGATATAGGTAGTCGGTCTCGTCAAGCGACAAGACGAGGTCTTCTATTCCATGCCATAGAAAGTTATCTTTCATCGATTTTTCCAGTAGTTCTTCTCGGTAGCGCGGATTATGGGGCATACTACCGAGGCAGACTAGGGCGGCTAAACAATCTATTTCGGAAGACCAAACCATCTCGATCTCAATTTGGTTAACGATAATACCGCTGGGTACATTAGCCGTTATATGGAACTCGTTTAGACCTAACCATGAAGCTAGTTGAGAGCATATAAAGTCGATGGAGTTCATCTATCCCCTCGTTGGCGGTCAATTAAAACAGGTAAAGCTAAGATAAAAGCCCTTGATTTAGGAAATTTAGAGTTTTTTTATATATTTTATTTTTTAATTTCGATATAGTCAACTACCACCAGCTAAAGCTGGTGGCTTGAAATTGCGACTAAAGTCGCTTTTGAGCGGCTAAAGCCGCTTATAAGAACAACATCAACTACCACCGGCTAAAGCCGGTGGTCTGT
>JAITQT010000396.1 GCA_031288745.1 Deltaproteobacteria bacterium | reverse complement strand
AGGTGACTTTTTGCGCTTCGATTAAAACTGGCTTAGGAAATCGTTAAATTTTCCTACGCCTTTTGACATCTACCGTGATTAACCTTTGATCGCGAAATTGGAATTAAAGATCTATTTTCCTCTTTTGACGCCATTACCAGCGCGGCCAGCAAGAGAAGCATCCAAACTTCGCTTCAGCATAAAAGCTTCTGACCTTACTTAGCGTTTCGCACCTTGACGGCCTGATTTGCTCCATAAGCACACTTCATCTCCCCATTTTCCTTCCCTAAACCTGGTTTATGCTGACCAGGCCTCTGCCTACCATTTGGTCGGTATTTCGGTACTATGAGGCTTTGAATCTCCGCTAGCTCACATTACCAGACGGAGGCTCCCAGCTTATCTCGTCTTACCTTCTGAACATTCCACCCTCAATCACCACATAACGATCATCTTCGCCTGTCAGCTTTTAGGGCTAAATGGCCTTCACGGGTGGCCACACATACGTCACAGTTTCAGGTAGGGTCGGCTCGGTGTGGTATCAACGACCGGGATTCACAATATACATTGATGCTCTGCTCGTTACACGGCCGAATCAGGTTCGTCATCCTGAAGACTAATCGTTCACCTAAAGTTGCTCTCTACCCTCGCCTTTTGGCCAAGCAGTTACGTTCGGTTACAGGGACCACTGACTAGCGCCTGAAGCGGACTTTCACCGTTTAATTATATTGAAATTATTAAAAAAAATTCCATTTTTGTTGATGGGTTTTCACCAACAAAAATTTCTCAAGCCATGTGGCGAGTAAATTAGACCGGAAATTAAGGGTAAACCTTTTGATTTCCATTCAATAAATCAAAATATTTTTTATTCATATTAAATTTAACATAATTTTTTCGGTAAGACAAGTTAATTTTTTCATAGAGCGTGCGCTAGATTTATCAATTATCGAGAAAAGTTACCGAATGAAGAAGCTTTGCACAAAAAAATTCAAGCTGTGTAATTGGGCGACAACAGAGCCCGGTAGCCGTTTTAAACAGGCTGAATTATAAAGCTGCCCAAGAAGGACAAGCGGCCATTATTATAAGGGCCGCGCTAGCTTTAAGGCTTAAGCTGCAACCTGGTCCGCCTCGACGATTTCTAGCTTGAAGCTAATTTGCATTTGCTCTAAAGAGACGTCGAAAAAGTTGGCCAAGGGGCTATAATTTAGCTTATAGACGGCCAAACCTTTGACGTATCCTACGGCTTTTTTTCCTTCCGCCTCGATTCCCACGGCGGTGATAGGGTTATTTATGGATTTTTCACCACGTATTATTAGAGCGTAATTATTTTCTACGTTTTTAACCAGCTCAAAGTCAGAGGGGAAGCGAAAACCCACCGCCTCGGCCGTGTGGCCGGTGCGAATGACAAATTCGCGGTGGACTAAGTTATTAAGCTCAGCCAAGCTTCCTTGGTGCATCCCACACATTATGGCCCGGGCGAATTCCGAGTCGCCCACGCTTTCTAGGCTTTCGCTAATATGGGCGTATAATGATTCCGCATCTTGTCGATAATGGGGATCAGTTGAGTCGAAAATTTTTACCAGGTCGCCTTTGGTCCTATCGCGCACGGTCAGTCTTCCGCGTGACTTTACGTCGACTTTAAATTGGCGGTGGTAACGCTCTCTAGCTTCTTTATTAGTATCATTAAGTAACTGTCTTAAGAGCTTTTCAGCCCCCTCGACTTCTCGTTCGTTGGCTATAGCGCCGACTAAAAATTTGCCTAGGGCCCCTAAATCGATGGAGATGAGCGCTTTGGTCTGGTGTTCTTCCTCGCAAACGATCACTTCTTGATGAAAACGTAAATAGGGGTGATCTTGGGGGCCGCTTAAAAGCTCGTTTTTAAACTTTTTGAGTCTATCGATGCGGTCTTGAATTTGCTTTAGGCTGTGGGCGATAAGATTTTCAGCCTCCGTCAAAGCCTTGGTTAAAAGCTCGGTTAAATTAGTTCGCGTCTCTGGAGCTTCGCTGCCTCGAGCCTCGCGCCGAATTTCTTCCTCCAAGGCCATGATAGTGTCGTCGATATTTAATAAAACTTTTCTAAGCCCCCCGTGGTGCCTAGTAGCCTCTAGTTTAAATATGTTCCGGAAAATGGCATCGTTGGCGTTGTGGTTTAATAAGGCTTCGTCTTTTCTAAGAAGCTCGAAGACGAACTTGCGAATTTTTTCTTTAAAGGCGCAGGTCGGGGTTAGGTTATTGTCGGCGATTTTTATCGGGCCCCAATCGTTGGCCTTACCGCTAAAAATATGCCCGAGGTGCCTATTAATATTGCTGAAATAACGATGAAAGGCTAAACCGAACCGAGTTAAGTCGGTCGGTTTTTCGCCCGTTAGCGGACGCCAGCCGAAAGGCTCGAGTGAAATTAAGATTAAATGGCGCTCTTGGACCTCTTCGGGGGGGATTTTTTGGAAAAGTAGGGCCCGGCTTTGGCCAGGGGTTTCGTTTTCAATTGATAGGTCAAGTCCTCGAGCCCTTAGTTTTCTGTCTTTTTCTTGAAAATTGGGAAAATAAACCGAGTTTCGCTCGTACGACTGGGCGGAGTTTAAATAGTCCCAGAAGCGATCTTTAGAGTCTTCAAGGACAATTAAACCGTTAAAGATGGCCGCTTGGCTCTTTAAGGAGTCCTCGCCCGAAGATTTAAAGGACTTTTTAGAACCTAAGGCTTGGAGGCACCAAGCTATGGCCGCTAGGTCTTCGTTATTGGGAGAGCCAATTTTGTGCTCGGCTAAGATTTGTCTTATTAGCTCGTGACCGTAGCGCACTTTCTCGGCTATTTCCACCCTCCCCGTACCCTCGGGGGAGGCGATTAAGGCTATCTGTCCGTCCGAGAATGGCACTAAGACTAAATTGGCTAGAGGGCGGCGCTTGATTTGTTCTTTGGCTGAATTATATAAGGCTATGGACTCGAGTAAAGAGCTGGTTATGGGTCTATCGGATTTAATCTTTAGCGGCTCTAAAAGGTTGAGATTTTCAGCTGAATTGATAGTTAAGGGGCACATCTTTAAAACAACGGCCCTTAAAGAAACCTTAGTTGAGTCGGTAGTTTTTTTGAGGTTAAATCTATCGTAGCAGCGCTTTAAAAGTATCTTAGGCGGGCCATCTTCATCAATTAATGAGCCAGTTAAGTGTTCGAGGTTTTTAGCTCCCTTGGGGGGGAGGTAGTGGCTATGGCTTAGGCTAATGTTCATCTGATTTCTCCTAAAAGCTTTTTTAGCTGTATCGAATTTTTACTAAAGCTGCTGCGGCATCTTTTTGGGAGTGGCCCTTTTTTTGTTTAATCGACTAAGAATTTTATCGTCTAATTTTTTTTGCACCTTTCGGCTCTGTTTTAGCTCAGGGTTTTTTTTTAGCTAAAAACTAGCCCCTCCCCTCAGTCCATTTTTTTGAGACGGTTTAAATTTACCGAGCCTGGGACTGATTTTTGGGGCTGTAAAAATTATAAAGATACTCTATCAAAAATTTAATATTAAGTTTTAAAAAAATTGCAAATTATATTGTCGGTGTATTTTTATTGCTAATTAAAACCAGCCTTGAAGTTAAAAAGAGTTGATGTTTAGGCTTGGGCAAAGGGCCGCACGGCTTTGAGATTAAGTAGATAGGAGAAGGAGAGTGGTGTAAAACTAAATACGCTATTAAGATTAATTAAAATTGTTATTAAAACTCAGTATAGATTAAGTCCAAAGAATTTTCAAGAACTTTTTTTATGAATCTATTTCGAGGCTTTAGCTAGATGAGCCTTCGAGGGCCACAAATCGGGTGTACCAAAAAAAAACGAGTCTTTTTAGGATTACCAAAATTATGTAAACCAGTAATATGACTTTATAGCCTCAACAACATCTTTATACCATAGGAAACTTTTTGATTTGCTCATCAAAGTAAGAATATATTGTCCATTATTAGTGCTCCATCTCATACCCGGCTGCTTTA
>JAITQT010000261.1 GCA_031288745.1 Deltaproteobacteria bacterium | reverse complement strand
AAAGAGGGCGCTGATTTTGAGGAATTAATCCAGCGTCATATGGATAACGCTACCAGATTAGCTACTAATAATGGGCGACTCGATTGGGTCGATCGCAACACTTCTGGATTTAAAGAATTAGAAGAAGTGCTTTTTAAGCTGCAACCGGGCGAAGTTGGGGGGTTAGTTGAATCGCCTTTCAGTTTCCACATCGTAAAAGTTTTAGAACGCCGTTCCGCTGGAGTAAGCTCTTTCGCCGAACTTAAACCTGAAATAACTGAATTCTTAACCGAACAAAAAATTGATCAAGCCTTTCGCCAAAAGCTCAACGAGTTACGCTCGGAGGCTAAAATTGAAATTTTGGACTCTAATTTGGCCAAGGCCTGGGAAGAGTCCCAAAAGCAATCGGCTACCGAAGCGGCCGAGGAGACAACTCAACCGGAACAACCACAACCTCCTTCCGAAGCGGCCGAAGATAAAACAAAACCCCCCCAAGAACAACCTAAGTCGGGAGCGGCCGGAGAGAAAACTAAAGTCGAAGGCGTAAAAGCAACTGAGGAGACCAAAAAAAAGGAAGAGAAGCCTTCGTCTCAAACTTCCTCACAGCCTTCTAACACGCCGTCGCCTGCATCGCCCAAACCTGGTAACTGAGCCAAGCGGCTCTCTAAACGTTTTTTCTTTTTCCTAAAGATTTTGTTTTAGTTTTTTTACAAGGAGCCTTTCTGATGAGCGGACACAATAAATGGAGCACCATAAAATATAAAAAAGGGGCTGCCGACGCTAAACGAGGTAAGCTTTTTTCTCGGTTGATTAAAGAAATAACCATGGCGGCCAAAGAAGGCGGCGGCGATCCCGGAGGGAATCCTAGGCTCCGGACGGCTTTACTTACGGCTAAAACAGCCAACATGCCTAAGGATAATATCGATAGGGCCATTAAGCGAGGCACGGGAGAGCTGGAAGGCGTAAGTTACGAGCAGTTTTTCTACGAAGGTTACGCCCCTGGCGGGGCGGCCGTCTTAGTAGAAGTGCTGACTGAAAATAAAAACAGGGCCGCTTCCGAGGTAAGGCACTCTTTCAGCAAACACGGCGGAAACCTTGGCGAGCCCGGCTCGGTCGCTTGGATGTTCGCCAAAAAGGGCTCCATCGTACTCGAAGCTTCCTCGGCCACCGAGGATCAGGTTATGGAAGTGGCCCTTGAAGCTGGTGCTGAAGACGTGAATTCTACTGCTGATAGCCATGAAATCCAAACTGAACTTAGCGATCTTGAGGCGGTCAAGGAGGCCTTTGAAAAAGCCGGCTTAACCTATATCACGGCCGAGCTAACCTATGTGCCCTCCTCTAATCTTGAATTGTCTGGCAAGGAACTAGTTTCGGCGATGAAACTCCTAGAAGCCCTTGACGATCTCGACGACGTCCAAAAGGTCTGGAGTAACATCGACTTTTCAGACGAGTCGGCGGCCGATCTTTTAGACCAATAAGGTTTTCTCTTAATGGACATCTATGAAAACAATGGACTTCTGGCCTCGCCTTCTAGCCTAGTTTTGGGAGTTGATCCCGGTTCTCTTCATACTGGTTACGGCTTAATAGAGCGCCGAGGATCGGAGATAAATTTGGTCGTTAGCGGAAGGATTTCACCTAAAGCGCAATGGTTGACAGATCAAAGGTTGGCTTATATACATAGAGGGTTAATTGATGTCGTCCAAAAGTTTCGTCCCACGGCTTTAGCCCTTGAAGACGTCTTTACCTTTAAAAATCCCCGCTCAGCTTTAAAGCTGGCGCAAGCTAGGGGCGTGGCCATTCTTGCCGCTGCCCTCGAAAACGTGCCTGTCTTTGAATACGCCCCTAATAGAGTTAAAAGTTCTCTTACTGGAAACGGCCACGCCGATAAAAGTCAGGTATCGTTTATGGTTAAACAAGTTTTGCGACTTACTCAAAATTTACCTTACGACACCTCAGACTCTTTGGCCGTGGCCCTGTGCCATTTAAACGACCCTCAAGTATCTTTGTCGTCAACCTCGGCTAAGCGCGTTCAAACAAAAAATTGGCGGGCTCTCTCGGTTGAAGATCTTACGGCCATGGGTTTTAATTTGGAGAAAATTTTGTGATCGATAGGCTAAGAGGAAAGCTTCTGGAAAAGTCCGCCGGTCGGGTGGTGGTGGAAGTCGGCGGTTTGGGCTTATCACTTCAAACTCCACTAACTACTTTTCTTTCTTTACCCAATCCCCCCTCTGAAGTAACTTTGATGGTTAGACTAATAATTAGAGAAGAAAGCTGGGACATGTACGGCTTTTTAACCCCTTTAGAAAAAGATAGTTTCGATATCTTAACCTCGGTTACCAGAGTGGGGCCCAAGCTGGCTTTAACCATCATCTCGTCTATGAAACCGGGGGAGTTGGGGCAAGCCTTGATTTCGCAAGATCTAGCTAAACTCGCCTCTATCAAGGGCATAGGCCTTAAGACGGCTGAACGCTTAATTGTCGAACTTAAGGATAAGGCTGGTAAACTAGCCTCTATGTCCGCCGCCCCTGGTGAACCTAGCCAGACGTTAAGCCCGCAAGCCGCCGAACGCGAGGAAGCGATTAACGCTTTAATTTATCTTGGCTATACCAAAACCGAAGCGGAAAAAGCTGCGAACATTGCTTTGAAGAAACTTTTCCCAGAGTCTGACCTTGAGACGATAATACGCGAAGCTTTAAAATCCCTCAGCCCTTAAAAGGAGCGAGACCTTCGAAAGATCTTTCCAAGGCCCTGCGAACGTGTAAATGGCTATAAATAACTTTAGGCATGGCTACGCCTCTGTTTTTTTTAAGTCTCTTAAGCAGCCTAGCATGTTGTTAAAATTTTTAAGTAAAAACTCTATTAAAGCTGAACTCGCCTTTGAATATGGTTTTGAAAATTATTCTATTTCCGAACACCGAGAATTTGCTAAAATCATCCTAAACGAGTTGCCCGGTGCAGCCATTCATTTACCTTACGGCTCGATTAACCCAGGGCGAAAAGACGATGACGGGCAAATGCTCAAAAAAATAACAAGAGCCTTGGAAATTGCCTTTCTTTACCATCCTGAACACTTGGTGGGGCACCCCAATTACGATAGAGTTACGGATCGCGCTGGAGTGACTGGAAAATTTTTTGGACTTAAAAAAACCGAACTCTTAGGTCCGGCTCACAGACCCTCCCAGATTTTTTTGGAGCGCTCGATTACCTTTTGGCAAAAGGTCCTCGATTCCTCGCCAGCTAAATTATACCTTGAAAACACCTACGAGCACTCACCGTTGCCCATTTTAACTCTAATAGCTAGTTTAGGCGAAAGAGTCGGATATTGCCTCGACATAGGCCATTGGTATCATTTCGCTATGGGCCGCCATTGGGATAACTTTAAAGACTGGTTGGATTTAGCCGGAGATAAGGTCAATCATCTCCACTTACACGATAACAACGGAGACAGCGACCAACATATAGCCGTAGGCGATGGACTGATAGATTATCCAGCGGTGTTTACTTTAATAAATCAATATTGTCAGTCTTATACTTATACTGTTGAAAATTACCGCTTAGAAGATCTTAAGAATAGTTTTAAATGCTTAGAAATAATATAACCGTTCACCAAGTCTTTTTTCCTCACGTTGCGGCTGGTAGCGACTTTCGAGTTGTAATTAAGTTTTAGCATACCCTTGATCGAAGCGCAAAAACCTCTTAAAAGCACAATAGTCTAAAAAATTAACTAGTGATAAGACTATGTTACAAATTTAAAGACTGATAAAGGGGACTTTTTGCGCTTCGATCACCCTTAAGTTCTTAACATTAGTTCTTTTCACGTTTCTACTTAGCTCTCTGCAGGGCAAAAGCGTCAAAATTTTGATTTAGTATAAATTAGTCAGAAGGAGTTGATAGTGGCTAAAGATTAGTTTATTCAACTAAATTTACCAATTTTCTTGAAATTTAGCATAGTAAATTTTTAATTATATAAATGAATAATTTCTTCTATTTATGAGAAAAAAATTTTCTATATATTTACAATAAATATTAAACAATCATAAAAACCGACAAATGCATATTTATATCAAGTTTAAAAAAATTAAAATATAAA
>JAITQT010000179.1 GCA_031288745.1 Deltaproteobacteria bacterium | reverse complement strand
TTCGGTCCTGAAGGCTTTACATTTTAACGTCGTTTCGGAAGTAACGGAGTCGGAAGGGGTAATAGATTTTCTAATAACAACTAGAAAGGACACAGTTTTTGTCTGCGAGTTTAAATACGGGAAATTAGAGCCTAAAGAAACCGAGACCATAGAGGCCTTGGAGGCGCGCAGGCAAGCTTTATTACTTAAAGCCCTAAATAAAGCGAAAGAGCAAATTGAGTTTAAAAGATACGCCGATAGATATAAGAGCGAATACCGGGAGGTGAAGTTAGTGGCCGTGGGCATTGTTGGCCGAACAGACGTGCTTTTGGAGATCTATTGAAGTACTTTTTGACTCTTCAATCTTTTTCCCGCTAATAAATTGGGAATCTGGCCTATTTTGGCTAGCTTAGGCCACTAAAAGGCCTATATGGTATGAGCTGGACTGTTGAGGGAAGTACCAGCCTAGCAACCGTTACTTGTTTTAGAGCCAATGACGATCTTAAAAGCTTAACTGAACGTAAATCCATCCCTTTCAAGCTGATTGCTGACCCAGCCAAAGATGCGACTCCTCCTCTGGCTAAGCCAGCCTAGGTATCCAATTGCGCAGTTTTAAAAATTTTAACTTGACATTAAGTCGCATTTTTATTAAAATTTCAAGGCTCGTTTCTGGTAAGAGCCTAATTTAGGCGCTACGCCTTAATCTTTGGTCGCTAAGTCAACTTTTGACTTTAGCTTTAAGTTTTAATAATTGCCCAGGAATTTCCACCATGCCTAAAATGAAAACTAACCACACTGCGGCCAAACGCTTTAAAGCCACTGCTGACGGAAAAATAAAACACAAAAAAGCTTACTCCCGCCATATGTTGACCACTAAAACCACTAAATTTAAACGCAGTTTGAGAAGTTCCGCCTACGTCGACGGGGCTAATCTTAAGTCAATTAAGAAACTTTTACCGTATTTAGGCCTCTAAGTTAATCGACCCTATTGCCCCTATCTTAAATTAAAGCCTAAAACAGCCTCAATAGCCTCGTCTCTCTAATTTTTTTTTAGGAGTTTAACATGCGCGTCAAAGGCGGACTACAAGCCAAAAAACGTCATAATAAATATCTTCACTTGGCCAAAGGTTACCGCGCCGGCCGTCGTACTCTTTACCGCAGCGTCCGCGAAGGGGTGGAAAGGGCCTTGTGCTTTGCTTATAGGGATCGCAAAGTTCGCAAACGCGACATGCGCTCTCTGTGGATTACCCGTTTAGGGGCCGCAGCCAAGGAATTGGGCCTTAATTATTCTAAATTGATCGATTGCCTAAAAAAAGCCAACGTGGAAGTCAACCGCAAGTTACTTTCCGAACTGGCCATCAGCGACCCTCAAGCTTTCGCCGCCTTGGTCAAAAACGCTCAAAATTCTTAGGCGGGCCCGTCGCTTTGGTCGGTGCCGTATGAATTTATTAAGGACTTAATTCAATAAGGACCTGAAGTTAGAGCCGCCTGAACCAAATAGGGCGGCTTTTTTCATTCAAGCGCGGGGTAATGATGAGCCAGTTCCTGGAAAACGTAGATAAAACTAGGATAGAAGCCTTAAATGCCTTCAAGGAAGTCGCCGATCTAGAAGCTTTGGAAAAAGCCCGAGTCGAATTTTTAGGCCTTAAAAGTAAAATTACCGAGCTATCTAGAACGCTTGGGACGCTTCCTAAAAATGAAAGGCCAAGCGCTGGCCAAGCGGTTAACAAAGCCAAAACCTTAGTCACCCAAGCTCACCACCACGCCTTGGCCCGCCTGGAGGCGGCTAAAGAAAGAAGCGATTATCTAGACGTGACCTTACCGGGGCGGCCGCCTTTGGCTGGTCATAAGCACCTTATCAGCCAAACTATGGCTGAAATCTGTCGCATCTTTGCCAAATTAGGTTTTAGTGTGGTCGAAGGCCCTGAGGTTGAAACTGATTATTATAATTTCGAAGCCTTAAATTTTCCTCCCGACCACCCATCTCGCGATATGCAGGAAACTCTCTTCGTCAGCGAAAAACTTCTTTTAAGAACCCATACCTCCCCCGTCCAAATCAGGACTATGGAAAAGACTAAGCCTCCTGTCTGGGTTGTGGCCCCTGGCAAAACCTACCGCCGCGACGACGATATTACTCATTCGCCCATGTTTCACCAGGTGGAGGGTTTAGTGGTAGATAAGGGCATAACCATGGCCGACCTTAAAGGAGTCCTAACGGCCTTTGCCGCAGCCTTTTTTTCCCCGGAAACCAAAATTAGGCTCAGGCCTAGTTTTTTCCCCTTTACCGAGCCCTCCGCTGAGGTCGATATCCGCTGCGTGCTTTGCCAAGGCCAAGGCTGCCGATTATGTAAAGGTAGCGGCTGGCTCGAGCTTTTAGGTAGCGGTATGGTTGACCCGGCCCTCTATAAATTCGTAGGCTACAACCCAGATGAGGTTAGCGGTTTCGCCTTTGGCCTCGGCGTTGATAGGGCGGCTATGCTAAAATATGGTTTATCTAACATCCGTCATCTTTACGAGGGGGATCTGCGCTTTTTAAGGCAATTTTAACTCGCCCTCTTGGCTCACTTTTAGGGCCATCTCATTTCCACTGTCCAACTCCTGGCGGCTAATCCAGTTTTCGGGCGGCTGTCAGAGGACGTTATGCCAATGCAGACCTTTTACTCCATAGTTTATACCCTAGCCTTTATCCTCGCCTCGCCTTACTGGCTTATTCGAGGTTTTTTTAACCGCGAGTATCTTAGGACTTTGCGAGCTAAATTTATCGGCCCTGGTAAGGTCTTGCCTAAGCTTGACGACCGTAAACGAATTTGGGTTTGGGCCTTAAGCCTAGGAGAGGTACTTTCGGCTAGGGAATTGATTAGGGATTTACTCAACCAAGGCTGCGAAGTAGTGGTCACGGCTACCACTCTCTCTGGTCTTAACTCGGCCCGCACCTCTTGGCCTACCTTGGCCGTCTACCCCTCGCCTCTCGACTTTAACACCTCCATTCGCCGCTTTCTCGATTTAGTCTCCCCCGACATGCTCATCTTAGTGGAAACCGATATCTGGCCGGGCATCCTCTTGGAACTAAAAAACCGTAATATCCCTAAAGTTCTTGTTTCAGCTCGCCTCTCCCCCCGATCTTTTAAAAATTATAAACGCATCGGTTTTTTTTGGAAAAAAATTATCCGCCTTTTTGACCGCATCGCCTCTCAAACCGAAGAAGATAGAAAAAAATTTATGGTTTTAGGGATCGATCCAGATAAAATAACTGTGACCGGTAATCTAAAATTCGACCAACCTCCAGCCCCGGCCGGAGCGCAAGAAAAAGCGGCCATTCTTCAAGAGACGGGCTGGCCCGACGGCCGCTGGCTGGTCGCCGGAAGCACCCATATGGGTGAAGAAAGATTAATTTTAAACGCCTTCGCTCAAATCGCTCTTAAAATCCCCTCTCTTAAGCTTCTCATTGCCCCGCGCGATCGACACCGTTTCTCTTTAACCTGGCGTTATATTTTGCAATCCTTTCCCAATTTATCGGCCAAGCGCAGCCAGCCCCAGCCCTCGGACGCCCAAGCGCGAGTCTTTTTGCTTGATACGTTAGGAGAGCTAGAGCGCTATTACTCCCTAGCTGAGGTAGCTTTAATCGGTAAAAGTTGGCCCGAGTCTCACCAGACGGGCGGGCATAACCCACTAGAAGCCTCAGTTCGAGGAAAACCAGTCATCGCCGGGCCTAAGATCCAAAACTTCAAATGGATTTATCAGGCCTTGGTTCAAGCCGGAGGGGCCAAAATTATCGAAAGCGCCGCCCTAGCCACCCAACTCGCCCAACTCTTAGCCTCACCCCAAACCACCTTAGAGATGGGCCTTAAGGCCGTGGATTTTGTGACCTCTCATCGCGGTTCGGTTAAAGAGACCCTAAAGTTTATAAACCAACCGCCTATCTTTTAATGACCCCTATTTTCTCCTCTTTCGCCCCGCCTGCCAGGCTCCAGGCAATTTTAAAGGTCCCCTTAAGGCCCTTAGGCACCCTCTGGGGCCTAGTCATGTTAGCGCGCCGAAAGGCTTATAAAAAAGGGCTCTTACCCAAGGTTAAACTGGAAATTCCGGTTATCTCAGTAGGTAACCTCACCTTAGGCGGTAACGCCAAGACCCCCATGTGCCTTTTCTTAGCTCAAGCCTTTACTAATTTAGGAATTAAGACGGCTATTTTATCGAGAGGTTACCGTCGCCAGCCCCACCCCCTTCGCCCCGACCCTGTCGTCGTCTCTTTAGGCCAAGGACCTATTATCGACCCGTTGGAGAGCGGAGACGAACCTTACTTATTAGCTCTCCAATCTAAGGCCATAGTTATCCTCGCCAAAAAAAGGGTCTTAGCCGGCCGAGAGGCCATAAAACTAGGGGCCCAAGCTCTTATCTTAGACGACGGCTTTCAGCATTTAAATTTGGAAAGAGATCTCGACCTCTTAATGCTCCAGGCCTCTTCCCCCTTTGACGAGGCCTTGATACTACCGGCCGGAAGGCTGCGCGAAAGGCCTCAAACACACTTATTAGCTCATATCTTGGTAGCTGCGGGCCTTAGCCTTAGCCCTGAAACCATTAATCTAGCCCAAGGCCGACCTCTATTTTTAGCCAGCCATAAGCTTAAATCTATCCGCCCTCTTAAAGGAGGCCCGAATATAGCCCTAGATGGGCTTCAAAACTTACGTTTGGGCGCTTTCTGTGGTCTAGCTAGGCCAGAGTCATTTAAAATGACTCTATCCTCGGCTAATCTCAAACCCTTAATCTTCTTACCTTTTGGGGATCACGCCCGCTACGACCAAAAATCTTTAAACCTTTTGAACCAGGTTATCATTGAACAAAAAATTGATTATTTCTTAACAACCACCAAAGACGCGGTTAAGTTAAATTCTAGTCTTCAAACACCAATCTTAGTAGTGGAAACGAATTTAGAAATAGAAAATATAGAGCGCTTTCTCGCCCTAGTCCTTGATAAACTGGGCCTGAGCAGTTTTAGCTCCTCTTTAAAACCCTCTAAGGCCGAAAGCGAATAACAATCTTTAAAACTTTTCTAGCTGGGCAATTAGGCGATGGTATAGTCTAGCCTGCCGCTTAGTTACCCTTTAAAACATCTGTCTAGTTTAATGATAATGATATGGTATGAGCTTGTCAGTTCACATTTGTGAACGGACTCTTAATTCGAGCCGCTCCAATCAGCTAGGCCTTAGAGAGGATGGCCGACCTTTGAAACGCATCCTGATAGTTAAACTAAGTTCTCTGGGAGACGTCGTCATGACCCTCCCTTCTCTCATGGCTCTGCGAAATTCCTTTCCCCAGGCCAAGATAGATTGGATGGTCGAACCGGCCAACGTCGATATACTATCCACTCACCCCATGATAAATAGCCTTTTAGTCTCCACTAGGCCGGAAGCTCTAAAGCTAA
>JAITQT010000405.1 GCA_031288745.1 Deltaproteobacteria bacterium | reverse complement strand
AAACTTACCTTATAGATCCATAAAAAGAATAATTAGTCCTAAACGGAAAACTAGAAAAGTTCCTTTTATTAAACCATATGAAATTGTACCGCAAATACCTTTACCAAGTTTATTTTCTTCGAACGCTTAATATTTATCAAAAATAAAATCGGCGTTTGAAGATTTAAGGGGATAGTTATGCCTTTTTACTAACATTAAATATATTTTTATCATTAAAATATTCTAAAATTTAATAATTTATAAAGACGGCTGATTTTGAAAAAATTTTAAAGTCTGCCGCGGCGGGTTCCTTTAAATTTTTAAAAATTTTTTGCGACTTTTTTAGTGGCGACTAGTTATAGTGACGATGGATTTAAGGCCCACAATTTAAAGCGTGCGGGGGATGGTCGAATTAAGAGCCCTTGATGGGTGAAATCAATTTTTTTGGGTTAAGAGGACGTTAGATCTGCCCAAGATTCTGGGGGCTTAGCGTTCAATAAGATAGTGGCTAAAAAAGATGGTGTATCTAATTAGAGCCCTTTCTAGGCAGACGAATAAAGGCCTCATGTGAATGCCCATAGAATGAAGCTATCCCGTAAGGTGTTTAAATTGTCCATGTTAAGCACTACTTTCAAGGTGTCGGGGTATTTCTCGTCAGTGAAGATATCTGCAACTCCGTTGCGGATATACTCATCGTCAACTCGTAAGGATTTTCCAGGCGCACAAGGGCTCGGAACCTTGACTTCTGAAACCAGTTGTTTGTTCGATTCATCTTTGAAATAACAGGACAATCTTGAGAGTTTGGCTGGTGGTACACTTCAATGACATCCTCCATAGCCGCTACGAAAGCGGCTCCTCCTTCTAGCTTGATTTTTCAGTACTCCCTCTGATGAGGTCGAAATTCGTTTTTTTTAGAACCCTTTGCACTGACATGGCTGAAACTGAATCAACAAGTTCGAGTTCTACAGCTTTTTCTGCCAATAGACGGACGGTCCACCTACTCCTGCCGTCTGGCGCTGGGGAGCACGCTAAGGCGATGAGCTGGGCTTCGAAGGCTCCATCAAGTTTGCGGTTTCGTTGGCTTGGGTCAAGAGTCTTGCGTTCCAAAGCACTAGACAAGCCCTCTTCAACAAAGCGTTTCTTGAGCCTATCCAGGGTACTCACTCCCATACCGAGAGCTTTGCATATAGCGTTGTTCTTCCAGCCAGGTCCTTTAGGCTTAGGTTCACAAAGTAAAAGAGCCTTGGCGAATAAAGCTGACCTTGAATCCGTTTTTCTGGTTTTTGCTAAAGTGGTTAGCTCTTGCCTTTCTTCGGGGGTGAATGTGATAATGTACCTCTTTGGCATAAAAGCGGCCTCCTTTACTGTTACTCAGCCTGAAACACGAAAAACATTTAAATGTCATGTTACGCGGTATAAGGTCGTACCTCAAATGACATAGAACTATAGTCGTAGAGTATATTGAATAAATATTACTACGAAATGAGAAGTTGCACTTAAGCCAGCCTAAGAGATTAGCCACGGCGGGTTGGATAAAATTTAGAGTTTTTTTGAAGATTGCGTCGAAAAATTTAGGCCTCCTACTTACGCTAGCATAAGCGATGATGGAGTGATTGAGGACGTAGCTGAGGCCGATTTGATGAATATGGCCCTGAAAGTACTCTATAAAGCTCGAACTTCCCTAACTAGCAATACTGACCAAATAGGAGTAGATCATGATCGTTAAGTTCTCTAGCTCCGCAAGCTTTTTAGTCCCCTTATCGGCATTGCTCTTGAGTTTGGTTTACCCTATATCTTTCCCCTTTAATTTGCGATAGAATTAGATTTAAGCAAAAATTGTTCTACTTTGTCGTAGTAGTAACCGTTCACCAATCGGCTTTAAATACCTTGCGGCTCAATCAGTGCGGCCGAATCGGCGTTTACGACTTTGAAAGTCGTTTAAAGCTAGTAAAAAGTCTTCCTCTCCAAAATCTGGCCACAAAGTGTCAGTAAAGTGAAGTTCGGCGTAGGCTAGGTGCCATAATAAAAAGTTCGAGACCCTTTTTTCGCCTCCCGTGCGGATGAGAAGATCCACGTCCGGTAGGGTCGAGGACCATAGATGAGATCTAAAAAGTTCCTCGGTGAGGTTTTGAGGGTCATAGAGACCTAAAATCACTTCCGAAGCCAGGCTTCTAGCTGCGGCGGCGAGTTCGGCGCGGCTACCGTAACTTAGGGCTAAAGTTAAGGTTAAATCAGTGTTTTGAGAGGTGGCCTTTTCAGCCTCTCTTAAGGCCTCCAAAGCTGGAGCTGGGAGCCTTTGGAGATCGCCAGTGGCCGTGAGGCGTACGCCGCTTGAGAGTAGTTCGGCGGTCTCCGAATCTATGTATTGAACTAAAAGCCCGAAAAGGTTATTGACCTCGTCGTCCGAGCGGGCCCAGTTTTCGGTGGAAAAGGTAAAGAGGGTTAAAAAGCGCACGCCCTTTTTGTGAGCGCTTTTAAGCAGCATTCGCACCGGTTCAGCCCCGGCTCGGTGGCCATCGGAGCGGTGTAGTCCCCTTGCTTCAGCCCAGCGACCGTTACCGTCCATGATGATGGCCACGTGATTGGGGATGTTATCGGAATTAACGCTCATTTATGGTCATATCCTTAATAGATTTGGTCTTACGACTTAAGTCCGGCCCTTTGAAAGATTTGACCTATATAACGATTAAAGCGCCGAGAGTCGAAGATATCGTCCAAAACGTCCTTGTTTAAAATAGAGAGTAAGGTTGGGTCAGATTCGATTAAGGTCCTAAAATCGCCCTCGCCTTTGGCGGCGGCCATGGCTTTAGCTTGAATTAAGCCGTAGGCTTCGGTTCTGGCCAGGCCCTTTTGGCATAGGGCTAGGAGAAGTTCTTGAGAATTATAGAGGCCACGGGTTAGGGCCAGGTTTTTTAACATCTTTTCAGGCTTAACGACTAAATTATCCACCAAAGAGGCCAGACGATGGAGCATAAAATCAATTAGCTCGGTTGAGTCTGGGGCGATTACGCGCTCGACTGAGGAGTGAGAAATGTCTCTCTCGTGCCATAAAACCACGTTTTCCAAGGAAGCCTGGGCGTAGGAGCGGACCAATCTTGCTAAACCAGTAAGGTTTTCCGATAGAATGGGATTTTTCTTATGAGGCATTGCTGAAGAGCCCTTTTGATATTGGCCAAAGGCTTCTTCGACTTCGGAAACCTCGGTGCGGGCCAAAAGCCTAATCTCGGTGGCCAAACGCTCTACAGAAGAGGCGATTAAGGCTAAAGTGAGAAAAAAGGCCGCGTGCACGTCTCGAGAGATTACTTGGGAGCTAACGGCGATAGCTCTTAGTTTAAGTTTTGAAAGGGCCCTTTCCTCAAGGGCTGGAGAAAGAGAGCGGGCGCTGAAATTACCAACCGGCCCGGATATTTGCCCCACGCTGACTTCTTCGATGGCCCTATCTAATCGAACTAGGTTTCTTTGAAATTCGGTAAAAAATGAAAGGAGCTTATGTCCGAAGGTGGTTGGTTCGGCATGGATGCCGTGACTACGTCCGATAACGGGGCAATCTTTAAATTGCCCGGCCTTACGGCCGAGAGCGGCGATTAAATTAGTTAAATCTTCTCTAATAATCGCGGCCGCTCGAACTAGTCTTAGGCTCAAGGAAGTGTCTAAAACGTCTGAGGAAGTGAGCCCAAAGTGAAAAAAGCGGGCAGCGGGACCGACCTTTTCTTCAACCGCAGTCACGAAGGCGATCACGTCGTGTTTAACAATCTTTTCTATTTCAGCTATGCGCAAGCTGTCAAAGCCTGCTTTATCAATGATTTGCTTAGCCTCGGCTTGGGGAATTAGGCCCATCTCGGCTTGGGCCTCCACCACGGCTAGCTCGACCTCCAACCAAGTATTATATTGGTTTTCCAAGGTCCAAATGGCGGCCATGGCCGGTCGGGCGTAACGATCTATCATTAAAAGTTCCTCTTAAGCATAAAAGCCTCTTAGGGTTTAAAGTACCTTCGCGGACTAGAAAATCTTACGGGCCTTTGAACGAAAATAAAATTAACTAGCTGAGTCGGCCCATCAAACTGACCGGCCAAGCCTCGGTCACGATTAGGGTAACTATAGAGCCGATTAATTCCGAGGGTCCGTAAAAGTTTATTCTCTTAAAGTCCCTACTTTTAGAGGTAAGTTGCCCGGGGTTTCTAGCCGGGCCCTCGACTAAGACCTCTATTTTGCGACCGATTAAGCCGTGGTGTTTTCTGAGCGTGATCTCTTTTTGGAGGGCTTGAAGAAGATTAAGGCGCCTGGCTTTTTCTCCCTCCTCAATTTTACCTTCCATAAAGTTAGCTTTAGTCATGGGCCGATCGCTATATTTAAAAGAGAAAATAAAGTCGAATTCGACTTGCCTAAGTGTTTCCATAGTTTGGAGGTAATCATCTTCCGTTTCTCCGGGAAAACCAACGATTATGTCAGTCGATAGGGCTAGGTTGGGCTGTTTTTGTCTAAGCCTATCGACCAGCTCCGTATAGCTAGCTCGATCGTAGCCGCGGCCCATGGCTTTAAGGATGTTGTCTGAGCCAGACTGAAGAGGGAGGTGTAGGTGCTCGCATAAAGTTGGCAGCGAATGAAAAAGGTTTACCAATTGAGAAGGAAAATCTTTGGGGTGAGAGGTGGTGAATCTTAAGCGCCTAAGGCTCGGTAAGTGGCCTATTTGTTTAAGTAAGGAGACGAAGTTAAGGTTTTCTCCGTTATGGTTATAATGGTAAGAATTTACGTTTTGCCCCAGAAGGGTTATTTCTTTGGCTCCTCGATTTAAAAGGATTTTAGCTTCCTCTATTATATCGAAAAAAGGACGGCTTGTTTCAGGGCCTCGAAGGTAGGGTACCACGCAGTAGGCGCAATAGTTATTGCAGCCTGTCATGATGGTTAAAAAAGGAGTAAGAGCGCTGCGATCGGGCTTAGTTTGCTCTAAACAGTCGTCCTTAAGCGGCAATCGAGGGCTAAAAAGAGGGAGAGGCTTATTGTCGCTATTATTTGCTCGCCCAGAAACGACCACCGGAGGCGACTGGGCAGTTAAAGTTTCAATTAGGGAGGGGATTTCGGCCAATCTACCTGGCCCAGCCACTAAGCTTAACCAAGGGGCTCGTCTCAAAAGTTCGTGGCCCTCTTGTTCGGCCACGCAGCCGCCGACTCCTAAAATTAGAGAGGGGTTTTTAAATTTATAGCTTCTTAGGCGATTTAGGTAGCCTATTACCCTTTGGGCGGCCTTTTCCCGAATCGAGCAGGTGTTAACGAAAATAAAGTCGGCTTCTTCTGGTTTTAGGGTTAGACTCCAGCCGGAGAGACGCATCTGCTCGGCCAGGCGTTCGCTATCGTAGACGTTCATCTGGCAGCCATAAGTGGTTATGAAAAGGCGTTTGGTCATGAAAACTTTCAAATATGGCTAGTGAGCTTAATAGCGTAAAGAGCCAGGTCAAAAATTAGATCTAGACTTATACGGTGCAGAAAAGGGCCAAAGAAAGGAAAAAAAATTGCAAAAAAAAGCGATTTTAACTAAACTTGGCCTTAGCGGCCCAACAAAATTACTCGGCCCCTTTTTCGACGGGCCAATCTAACCAAAATCGCGGTTAGTGCCAGGGCGAAGGCCAGACGTCCTACTAATAGTCCCCAGAGGCTTCCGCCTATGCAAGAAACTAGAATTGTATCTTCTAAAATAGAGTGGCAGACGGCTAATAAGGTAATGGAACCAAATACATCGATTTTCGAGATTTCGTTTTGGCGGGTTTGAGCGATAATAAGGCCCCCGCCGTAGGCTAGCCCGACTAACATGCCTATTACGGTGATTAAGAGGGCTTTGTCGCTAATGGCCGAAAAACGCATTAAAGGGCTTAAGAGGGCCGAAAAAATTTTAAGTAGCCCAATTTTTTTTATAGCCGTCATGAAAAGTAGTAAAAACAAGACGATAAAAAACATGGCCGTTAAAGTTTTAAGGCTTGAGAAAAGCCACGGTAACCAGTCGGGCGAATGTTCCACTGAGACGGGGATAAATATGGAGGCCGGTTGGGCCCCCCAGCCGGTTGAGCGGCAAATTAAATGGATAAGCGTTGCGTAAACGAAGGAGGCGGCTATCCTATAAATAGTTACCCTAAGATAACTAACCCCGGCTGCATGGCAGACGGCACTTTCAACCGGAAGGTTATGGGCGATAAGGACTAAAGCTCCGGCCACAGTGGCCGCAGCGGAGTCAAGAGGACCGGTTAGGGGTAGTAAATGGACTAAGACAGCCACGCCCGCGTAAATGTTAGTTAGCATAGAGGTGACCCAAAAAAGGGACAACTCTTTGGGAAGGCCCATCACGGTCATTAAAGGCTCGAAAGGCTTGGAGATTACTTCGATGAGATCTAGCCACGTCAGAAGCTTTACCAGAACGAGAGCCGGAATGGTTAGCTTAGTTATCGTTAGCCAAGAATCAAAGGCTTGGCGCAATATTTTTTTCAAAATTATCTAGGTCCCGAAATGGCGTTAAATCTTTAGGTAATCAATTAATCGAAAAAGAGGCGCTCTCAGACTCAAGGCTTTGATTTTACTCTCTAGGCGTTTTAAAGTAAAGCCGTCTAACAGGCCTGGTTAAAGGAAAAAAAAAGCACTTCGAAAAAAAACGCTCTAATAACTCATTTACGCCAAATAAATGGTCAATGCTACTGTATAGGCGAGAAATCCACCTAGACTATGGCGAGGTATAAGATTCTAAGTCGACTTCCCCAATGGTGTTTGTGCTGGAAGATTTGTCGAAACATAGATGGTTAAATGTGACCAATAATAACGGAAAACTTGACCACGGTCTAAACGGTATTTAATGTATTTTTTTCCCTAAAAGTAAATATTTTAGGCCCAGAGCAAGATTAAGGTCTCCTCTGGTAATTTATATTTTTTTGAGCACGGGTGGTATACTTTTTCGTGGTAAAACTGAACCAGAATAATATCCTTTTTACTGGTAATATTTCAGCTGGACAATATTTTCCGTCTTTTTTATGGGAATAGGCTTTATTGGATCGGTTTTCCGTCTTTTTTTGACAAAATAAGCCGTCTCTATCTCGACAAAATCGACCATCCCAAACAATACTGTAACCGTTTACGGGGGCTCGGGTAAGGGAGTAAGGGTTAAGCTAATAACGCCGGAGTGTTTTGAGCAAATCAATGATGATCGAAGTGCAAAAAGTCCCCTTTATCAGTCTTTAAATTTGTAACATAGTCTTATCCCTAGTTAATTTTTTAGACTATTGTGCTTTTAAGAGGTTTTTGCGCTTCGATCAATGATATCTTTTTCAATAACAGCCAATCAAGAGGTTGACAGTTGGCTAAGTTAGCTAAACGCCTTGCTAGCCTAGGCTGCCTTCGCCAGTGGAGGTGCCACTTAACTCTACTAACCTAGGTTATTGATTGCACAGTTGGAAAAATTTTGACGCTTTTGCCCTTAAATTTGACGAAAGCGTCCTTTTAGAGCGCGGCCAAGCAAAAGTCTATCGCTATCGCGTTCGTCGTTCCCCATCATCTTTGGTCAATAGGACTATGGAGGCGTCAAAACTCCAACCGTTAAAGCTCAAGCTTGACTGCAATTAAAAACAAACTTAAGGCTGCTTTGGGCCGCTAAGAGGAGATCAATTCGCCTAACTAGCTAGCCGATGGTTAAGGATATCAAGCTTTTCGAATTGGCGCAACGCAGCGCTCAAATCAAAACAATCTTGAGCAGCATCTTAATCATCGCTGCCGTTCTTACTTTCTGAGTCGAGTACTAATACAGCGCTCCTTTCGTTAATAGGCTCAGGAGTGTTTTGGAGAGAAAAGGGCCTGACGGTACTGTTACTGCGGAGATGAAAAGGGTCCTCTTCAGGGTGAACGTAATATTGCAAAGCTAATGGCGGCTATGGTAATTCTCAAATCTGAGCATTTGCTGAGCTAAGGGGAACAAACAGAAAGCCGACGAAAACATTGAAAGTTTCTCTTATAAAAAAACACTAAGCTAGTGATGAAGATAATAACCAGAAACTAAGTAACCACTTTAATGACGCTAGATTCGTTAATCCCACTAATAAGATATTGCTTAGCCGCTTTAAAGAGATACTACTTCCCTATCGTTGCTAATATAGGCTATCTTACCAAGTTCACCCAAACTAGGCTAAGCTCCTTAAAACCCAAGCTCCTAGCGTAGCCTAGGTCGGTCAGTTCTCCGGGGGCTTAAACTAGCGTCGGCTTAGGTTCGTGGTCGCTTTTAAGACTAGGTGGTCTCGGTGGGCGAGACTTAATTAAGTTTGATCGAAGCGCAAAAACCTCTTAAAAGCACAATAGTCTAAAAAATTAACTAGTGATAAGACTAT
>JAITQT010000109.1 GCA_031288745.1 Deltaproteobacteria bacterium | reverse complement strand
CTTACTGGCGAAGACGCTACCAAAAGAGGTCACTTTGTCCGGCTAGGACCTAGTATTGAAGATAAGGAAGATGCGACCTCTGGTAATCCCGACTCTACTCGTCTTCACACGGCCATTGCTAACGGCCACGACGATTCGGAAAACGCCCGTCCTAATTTTAGGGCACCTAGATCAAAGACCGGCATTTGCAAGGTCAAAGATTTGGTGACGGGAGGGGAAACGCTAGAACGTTACGGTAAAAATATGAAAACTGGTGCCATAAACGCCAATGTAAGGGTTTGGAGCGGAAACTGGCTCAATTGGATGACTAGTTCGCGTATTGATGTGGTCCGTCAGGTCCTTTACGGCGGCAAGAGAGTGGTTGATCTGCCGGGTTTAACCTATATTACGGCTGAAGATATCCCAGAAAACGCTGGGGCCTGGAGCTACGATGATTTTACCCAATATTTTTGGCTTGATTATAACGAGGGCTCCCCTTATTACGATACGCGTAAATACACGCCTATTAACCCCGATCGCTGGGCCGGAAAGTACCGGCGACTAAATAGTTACGGCCGGGCTGACAAAAAGCTCTATATTATCGACGGCATCTGGTTTATGCGTCAGAAGGAAGACGTCACCAATCACGAGGGCTTTAGGTCTTTTAACGCCTATTATCCACCTAAATACCGTCAGCAGTACACTCCCTTAACCTACGTCCTCAATTCCTTTGCCGAAGATTATAAGCTTACTGAACTAGAAATCGTGGTTGAGGCCTGTAGGCCGTTAACCAAAAAGGAAGTTCATAACTTTACCGAGCGCCTTGATTATTCTGTGGGAAAAAGCGGAGTTTCAAAGCCAAGTAAGGCCGATTATATACCCGAGGATGCTTTAATAGAAAAGGGCGACTATTGTCAGCGTTACGGCGATTACTTTAAGCCCACTGGTCTACTTCAGAAATACGCCGAAATGGATCAGGCCTTATTTGGTCTTTTCACTGGTGCCTTTAATGATGTTAACCGTTGGGATGCGGGCTGGCTGAGGCATAATGTCGGCTCGATTAAAAACCAGGTTAACCCTGACGGCACTTATAAGGGAACGTCTAAAAACAATATTTTCCTGATGTTCGATAGCATAACTCAGGTTACCAAAGCTCGTCTGAAACCTTTATCTGATAAACGCGATAAGGTTGACGCGACGTTTGAAAAATACAGAATCGGCTGGCGCGATCCCATGGAGAGCAATTTTGGAAATCCCATGGGAGAGATGGTCTATGCCGCGCTTTTGTATTTTGCGAAAAATACTACTACCGCTACCTATAGCGTCTATCCTTCCTCTTCTTTGATGCAAAGTGAGGAGAGCGTGGATCTGCCTCGTTTAGGCTCATCTTCATTCGATTCTTGGAATTCTCCGCTATTTGCCAACGCTGGCGATTGCCTAAAGCCAGTTATTCTTATCTTAAGTTCGACCACCACTAGCCACGACGGAGATATGCTGCCCGGCTCTCCCCACGCCTTGCGCGAAGGGGCGGGTAGTATTCCGACTCTGAATCTAAATTATGCTGACGGTGATAGATTCGTAAATACCGAGGGCCTTAGTAAGTCCTTTAACATGAGCGCCTATCTTAACGTCATCACTAAGCTAGAGGGCTTTAGCGGTCAATATTACTATATCGCCAATACCAACTCTGGAACTGCTGGAGCTAAAACGGAAGGTAAAGTTTCCAGGCAGCCTCCTTCAGATGGCGACGAGAATCTTTGTATTCCAAGAAAGATTACTTCTCTCGCCCAAGTGAGGGGTATTTGCCCTGGGGCCCCGCAAACCTACGGGACCTACGCCGTGGCCGCAGCGGCCTATTATGGTAACACCCACGATTTCGATGGCTCTGGCAACAAGGTCCAGACCTTCGCGGTGGCCTTACCTACCATCTTTCCAGAAATCAAACTCGCGGCCAATGGTCAAGTCATTTCAATTAGCCCTGTGGCCATGAGCGTGAGCTACCCCTGCGGAAATAACGACGGAGACACTAGGTTTTGTAAGGACGGCAACAACAAGCCCTACGGCATCCAGTATGTCGGTCCTTTTGCTACCAACGTCATTCAGTGGCGAGCTGACGACGAGGGGAGGGTCTACAGTGGGGCCCTTTTCGCTGGGTTTACCGGCCGCTTAGAGGGCGAGGGTAACGATTATCAGTTAGACGCCCCGGTTCGATATTATTTTGATCTTATTCGCGAATGCTATCAGGGCGAGTGCGATCCAGATAGCAATATGCCTCATAAGGAAAGTTTTCGCTACGAACAAGATCATAAATATAAAGAGGGCTATCCATCTAGAGATGATGAAAGAGATACGGCTTATGTCTATTATAAGCAAGAAAAATATTCTAAGAAGTATAATTATCAAATTTTCGAACATATTATCGACACCACAAGGTGTAATGATAAGAACCGCGATAAAATAACCGGTTGCGGTAGCGCGGCCGATAGACAGATAGCTAAGAAAATATTAAATGATTTCGCTGACGGCCGCTACGCTGCGGCCCCTTTTAAGCGCCATCGGGAATGGGTCTATAAAAGCTGGGATCACGCTTCTAGACCCAACTACATCTATTCTAGTGAACGGCCTAAAAATTACCATATTGCCGCTTACATGCCCAAGCGCTGGTCACAGATACCAGCCTATTTTCATAGGCCCACAGGCATACTTAGTCACAGAACTGACCCCGATCCAACCTTGATGCAGAGCTACGCTAGATCGGTTTATTCCCAGTATGGCGGTTATGATGACACTGGCGGAAACTCGGCTAGACAGGCTGAGGTGAGAAAGCTACCGGGGGCCTCAAATTTTTATGACTACTCTTCAAACGACATAACTAAAGAGAAAAATCAGGATTTCGTGCCCGATGAGACCTCGAGCCTTTTTATCGATCGCCCCTTTACCGACTTAGGCTACGAAGAGGTCATGGACGTCTACGGCTATATTGGAGAACCCGGCCGAATCTACAAAAAGATTGGTAAACCCGAAGAAATGAAAGACGCCATAGGCGTGGCCGTCTTTGTCTATTCTCTCTATGAAAAGATTGACAACACCGATCGCAATATGCCGATTAACATCGGCTACTATCTCCACGGGGGGCTTAACTTCCCAGAGAGTAAAAAAGATAACCCCAGCCGCGTCTTAGGTAACGCCGAAGGGGTCTATTTGGAAATCCAAAACGAGCACAATTACATGGGCGGTAGCCCCATGACTATCTTAAATGAGGGCTTGACGTCCCATATGACTTCCGGTGAAGAGAAGGGTTTGATGACCATAGCCCATTCTCTTAACACGCCGCCCACCTGCTACCGGGCCGGAACGATTAAGATTGAACCTCAAAATTTTACGGCCGCCGATAGTAACCCAGTCCTTTTTAAAGACGGTAAGGCCGGGAATCTTCAGATGCCTGGTTTTGTAAATGATTTTGACGTTAAGGCCCATAATTTGGCTGTGCCGAGCTGCGGTTCAGCGAGGCTTCCACTAACCGCAACTAGATTTTTTAGGTTCCCGGCCCCTGGTCAGGCCCCTGCGCCTCCCAACTATTTACCCGATCCTTTATGGTTAGCGGCTAAATATGGTGGGTTTAACGATGAAAACCACAACGGCAAACCGGAAAAAGACGAATACGATATCTTGCCGGCTCCAAACGGCGACGGGATTCCCGATAATTATTTCTACGCTGCCAACCTAAGTCAGCTCAAAGAAAAACTTTCAGAAGCCTTTGAGAGGATCATGAGTACCCTAAACGTGGGTACGGCCACTTCCGCTTCCGTTAATCAGGTCTTAGGCGGCGGCGTGACTGTGCGCACTTATTTTCAGACGGTGCATACGCCGGTAAACTCTCCAGATTACCCGGAAATAAAGTGGCTTGGCGGCACTTACGCGTTGTTTGTGGATTTGTGGGGTAATTTGCGTGAAGATACCAATGGCAACGGTATATTAGATCTTGATTGCGGGTTCGCTGGAGATGCTAATTCCTCTCGTGGACCTAGTTCCAAGGGCGATTGGATCGTCGAGTTTGTCGATTGTAATAGGCTCCCCACTGCAGCCGATACCTTAGCCTGCTCGAAGGTAAGGGATGAAGCCGATATAAAGTCGGTGGCTAGGGTCTTTCCTGACCAAAATGGCAAAAACCTCCCCGATCGCAATGCGCGTCTGCAATACGTGCCTTTGCAGAAAATTTACACTATCTGGGATTTGAGTAAAACCCTGGCTCGCCTTAACTCTTATGAAGAAGTGACTAAAGCAAGAGCATTGACTGCTTTAGCTTCCAAAGGTCGGCGGGTCTATTTCTATCATGAGCTCTTAAACGGGTCTACTCCAACTACTTTTGGGAACAATAATATCTTTTCACCCGATAAAGCCTCGGCCCTAGCCCCGTATCTGCTCCAGAGTGACGCCCTAACGGCCAAAAATCTCATTGATTACGTCTTAGGTTGGGATAATGGCGAATTTCGCTCTCGTCAGACTTTATCACCTTGGCCAGATTTATCGCCCGGTACACCCATCACTTGTCGTTTGGGAGATATAATTAACTCTCAGCCCATCATTGTAGGTTCCCCATTTTCATCCTACGATAATCAATATAGCGACGGTTCCTACGCCCAGTATCGTAATAATTACGCTAAGAGGCGTCACCTAGCGGTGGTGGGGGCTAACGACGGCATGCTTCATGCGGTCAATCTTGGCAAACCATATTCTCTCAGAGAGGGTCAAAATGGTTACAAAGATGATCCACTAACTAAAATTGGGAGCGAGATCTGGTCCTTTATACCTCAGTCGATCCTACCCCATTTACAGTGGCTGGCTCGACAAGATTACGCCCATAGCTATTACCTCGATTTAACCCCCACGGTGGTTGAGGTTAAAGACCCCTCTAAGGGCTCGGACGCTTGGCGCACCCTTATCATTGGTAGTCTCCGTTTCGGAGGCAGGGCTATCGAAACTAAGTCTAATCCTCCGAGCTACTCGTATTCCGAGGTTTTCGCCCTTGACGTGACCAATCCAGACACTGACCCCATCCTTTTGTGGCGCTTTAGCCATCCTCAGTTGGGGCTAGTGGTGGCCAGGCCTACTGTGGTGCGAAACACCAGTGGAGGAGATAAATGGTACGCTTTAATTGGTAGTGGCCCGACCTACGACAACTATGATCCGGCCAAAAAAATAACCGTTCCCTCCCCTGATAAGGGGCCTAATGCCTATAAAGGTTATAGTAACCAATCGGCTAAGGTTTTCGTCTTTGACGCTATTAATGGGCCTAGCTCTGAATTCAGGATTTTAGAAACTAATAGGCCCAAGTCCTTCGTAGCCCAGACTCAAGTCCTGAGGGCTCCAGCCTCCACGGTTATTAGAGAAGGCGACTCGGTTAGCTGGTCTAACGCCCTGGCCTACTTTAGCCTTGTTCAGTCGGCCCCCGACAAAGATACTAGCTCTTTATTATGTCTAGAAAAAGAAAACGATATAGATGCCTATCTCTCTTGGCCGCAGGACAGATGCGGTAGTTCTAAATACGGCAACAAAGGCTATTTAGACAAGGGGGCGGTTTTTAGACTTAATATGACAAATTCTAGCGGGAATGCGATCAATCCAAATTCCTGGCAACAAAACTTTAAGCCTTTCTTTGAGACTGACAGACCTGTGACCGCCGCAGTCAACGCAACCTATGATGCCAAGGGCCGTTTGTGGGTTGTTTTTGGAACCGGTAGGTACTATTCAAATGATGATAGCCACCTGTGCGAAGGGGCTGGGGATACTAAAGAGTGTCGTCTAAATCACGTAAATTATATTTACGGTATTAAAGAGCCAATTAACTCTCAAGGCGAACTAATTTTTAATGAGGTCTCCGAGAATAACTTAATGGACGTTTCCAACATTTTGGTTTATCCCGAAGGTGAAGTCCAAACCCTTAACGCCAATGGCGCGGTGATGCCCATAAATAGCGGCGGGGAAGAGCTGAATAGTTACGAAAAGTTATCCAATGTCATCTCTGATAATTATGGCGGTTATAGAAGGGCCTTAAAGACTAATTCGGAAATTTATGTCGATAACTCTGAGGTTGACAATCCCTTTAAACCAGGTAGTGAAAACTCTGATTGGTGGAAGGGGCTTAGCGTTGAGATGGTGGTCGATCAGGCGGCTCTGGTACCCTACGGCCCCACCGGCTCGATTATGGCCTATACCTCCTTTTTGCCCGATTCTGTCTCTTGCGGTGCTGCCGGCCGTAGTTTTGCCTTGTTGCTCGATACCTTTACTGGTTTACCCAAACCAGATTTTGGGGCAACCTCCTTTTCTTCGATTAATAATTTCCAAGAGAGTATTCAACAATCTCACCCCATAACTGGAAAGCCTCCGGTCTCTGATCACATGGCTTCCTTCGAGGGTAAAACCTCGGCTCCGACTCTGGTTATCACTGGCACCACCGATACTTCAACTTCTAGCGGCGGGCTTAGCGGTAGCTCGAGTTCCAACGGAGGAACTGGTGGCGGCGGCAAGCACGCTAAGATATCTTATATTAACCAATCTGGTTCTGACGAGCACTTTAACCTGCCTGACGGAAATTTTTCTAAAGGCGGTGTTAAATCCTGGAGAGAAGTTTTGGATTTCTCTAACATTGGAATAACTGATTGAGCGCGGTAGAAAAGATAGAGGCCGAAGCCGCTCTTAAGGCTTCGGCCCAATCTACGGAGGATGCGAATCGGTTGGTTTGTCCGATCTGCAGCTCTCTGTGCCACATTGACCCCACCCTTTTCCCTTTAGGCGAAACTGCAGCCGAGTGTAGCGTTTGCCGCTCGGAGCTTATTTTAGGAAAAGACGAGGGCGGCCTTATTAAAGTTAAAAGGGTCGCCCGGGTCGAGCGGCTTAAGCCTAATAGCAAAACCAAGCCCAAGGCTAAGGAGACCTTTCGAGTTGTCGTCTGCCCTAAGTGTCTGGGGCGTTATAAAATACCCGTCTCCAAAATCCCTCAGGAGGGGGCCTGGGAGACTTGCCCGAATTGCGGGGAGCGCTATGTTGTCAAAATCAATATTGACGATATCTTAAATACCGAGCCCTCTCAAGAAAAAAAACCAAAGATTCGCCACGGTACCCAATTCGTTGGAGGCCTTGATTCTTCCGGTGCGTATCGGGCCGTGGCCTGGGCTGAAGTTACCCCTCTTAATCAACTAAGCCCTCTTTCAAAGCGAAACTGGGGCATAGTTCTTGTGGGCTGTCTGGTTGTCGTCTTCGCGGTCGAGGCCGCTATCTTTTATTTTTCTTGGCGAACGGCTCGCAATATGGGCGAAAGCCCCCAGGCGGCGAAAGCCACCGAGGTTGTTTATGATGAAAACAGTCTGGCCTCTGATTTAAAGGTTATGCAGAACCAGACCATTAACGCCAAAAATCTCGACTATAATATCGGTTACACTGGAAGCGAATCGCGGGTTTATAAATACGTCGCGGCTGTTTTGGACCCCACAGCCTGTACTCAAATAACCTCACTGAGATTAAAAAGCGATAAACCTTGGCTAGGTTTTAGCTTAAAGGCCACCTGCCTGGACTCCAAAGAGCGCTCTGTTGATTTAGAGGTTAACTGGAATGATCGTGAGGCTATGGTTTTCGTCGCGGGCCATGAGCGAACCAATCGCTTAAAAGTCGTCCTTTATTGACTATAATCTTGGAGGACGCTAAAAATGAAACTGAGAAGAATTTATGAACGACATAAAATTAAAACAAGCGGCGGCTCAATGTGGTCCGCACACCCTTAGGCCCCTTGGCCAGCTAAAGGCCCAAGTTTTTAAGGCCCTGGCCCTCTTAAATCGGCGTCGTTCGGCTATGACCTTAATAGAACTCTTAACCGTCGTCTTTTTGGGTTCTTTATTAATGTCTATGGTCTTCATGCTTTATTCGTCGAGTTCTCGCAGCTTTATGCGGCAAGAATCTGTTTTAGAGCAAATGCTTAACCTGCGCTCGGGTATTTCTGGTGTCTCCCGTGATCTACGCATGGCTGGCAATGGGTTTTCCCTTCTAGGACTAAACCAGAATCAGTTTCTACAAGTTTATAATAAGAATGAAGATGGTTCCGGCTCCAGCTGGTTTAAGTATGAGTCGGGCTCTGATTTTGGGGTCAAACCTATTTTTAGTATCGACGGAAGTCAGGCCCCAGATAGTTTGACCATCTGTTCTTTGGCCCCTGATTTTGCGGCCCCTTTAGGGATGTTGGAGACTGGCTTTACCTCGTCGTCAGATAGCCTTAAGTTATCAGAGGTTTTGACTTTTCCTGCTGGTCTTGATGATGAAGTGCTTAAAAGCGGCGATTATCTAGCCTTAGTTCCGGCGAGCGGGTCGCCGATTTTGGTCCAAGCTACAAGTGACGGCTCTAATTTGACTGATATAGATATTGCGCCTCTTCCGTCTGGTACTCTGCCTAACGGGGTGACTGAGATTGGGGCTGGCTCTCTGGTTTATAATGTTAAGTCGGTTAGGCTCCATACTTTTAGAGTGAATACTACCGACAACACTTTAGTCATGGACTCTGACGAAGCCGAAGGCGACATCCTGGCTGAGGATATTGAAGATTTTCAGGTTGCTTTTTGTCTGGGCGATGACGATCCTTCGAATTTGGCTAACTACGTACACGATCTTAGTGGCCAAGATCTTTTGTCTCGGCCGGTTAAGGCAGTTAGGATAGTTGTGATTTCACGCTCGCCTAGAGAAGATCCTTATAAAGGCAATCATCTGCCTATCCCAGCCCTGAACCACACTGTGGTGGGAGGGCCGGATAATTATGTTAGAAGGTTATTGGAAACTACGATTCAGCTTAGAAACTATTAAAAAAAGGGTTTGCGCTAGTTAAGGAGCGCGGTTATGAAGATTATAAAAACGTTTTATGCGTACGCTCGAGCCCTTCGCTCTGGCTTTAGCATGATCGAGATGATAGTCGCTATAGTGATCATAGGTGTGTTACTAGCTATACTCACTCCGACTTATTTGAGCATTGTGCCCAGAAGGGCCATTAAAACCGACGCTAATGCGGTTACCAACCTCTTAAAGCGGGCCAGGTCTGCAGCCGCTAATTATCAACGGCCAGTCAGGATTTTGGTCGATTGCACACCCGAGACCCGAGGTAGCGATGGGAGCGAGCCCTGCCGGTCTTTTGCTCAAATGGCCGTTTTTAATTCCAGCGGGGCCATTAAAAGCTGGTCCCCTTTCGCCACCTCCTCCTTTACTCTCAATGAGGGTACTGAGATAGAATACCAAAGTAATACCGCAAAGATAAGACCGCAATATAATTACTATAAATCTTATTTTAATGGTTTTTTCTCCAAAAACGGCGTGGGGCCCAGAACTTATGGAGTTAGCGGCCTTGATGGATTTAACCGCGATAGTTTCGTGGTTATCTTTACCCCTGGGGGCGAAGCCATTACCTATTGTCCAATAGAGATTATCTTTAAAAACAGAGGTCTAGGTAATTCTAACAGATGGGTTTTAAGCGTAGTTAATAGCACGGGCCATATACGTTTAAAGAATATATAAGGTTAAGTTATATAAATTAGAGCCAGTTTTATTTATTGCCCTAAGCTTTTTTGGAGGATTTTGATGAGCACTTTAACTATTCGCTCTCCCCATAGCTCATTGGTGCCGCAGGCGGTGCGCTCTCGTCCGGGTTTTACCTTAATTGAAACCTTGGTGGCCCTCACGGTGGTTCTATTTGGATTTCTAGCCGCCTTAGTCATGCAGCAGAGTTCTTACCGTAGCGGATCGATCGCTGAGCAACAGACTTTGGCTGTCTTTTTGGCCGAGAGCAAGATAGAGGAGTTTAGGAATTACATTCCAGATTCTTTTCCTAGTGAAAAGTTAGATTATTTTGACCGTACTGGTTCCCCTACCAATGAGGCAGGGCGCTATTATACCCGCAGCGTCACTTTAGTTCGCCAAAGCCCCACTCAATTTACCAACGAGATAGAAGTTAAGGTCGCTTGGCCAAAAGCAAATCCTGTGGTTTATCGCAGTATTGTTCCAATTAAGAGTTGATGGGTTGGACGATCTTTGGTTAATCTTTGGCCTAAGTCGTGATGTTATGTTTAGGAGGAATAAAATGTTGGCCTCAGCGTCTAATAAGTTAACCGGGCCTTTTTCGGGGAAATCCGAGGGGATGATCTTAGTTACCACTTTGGTTATCATGCTCTTAGTTGTAATTTTGGGGGCCGGGGTTCTTTTCGCCACCCGAGTGGAGTTGGGCTCTTCGTCCAACTATCATCAGTCGAAAAAAGCCTTCCACCACGCCGACGCGGTCATGCAGTTGGCCCTTCGTTCCGCTGCCGTTCTGACTAACGGGACCATGGAAGACGTGCGAGATCATCTTGATTATAACTCTTCACATACCGGATATAAAATTGAGGTCAATGATGATTTGGCCTATCTCTTAACTGACGTTTCTAAGAAGAGGGTTTCGCTTAAAGAGCGTTATTTGGCCGTAGGTAGGACTGATAATCCCGATATTGTAGTTAAGGATACGCAAAACCGGGTGGTGGGCACGGTTATGATTTCTCGCGATTTAGCTCATGATTCGGCTTCCGGTGCACCCTCTGGAGTGGGCTCGGCTGAGGGAGTCAACATAAATGGTAGTAATACTGTTGGCTCTTTAGGGACCCGCTATTTCGTCATAACCGTCAGCGGGAAAGACCCGGAAGGTGGTGGAGGTCAAAATTTCTTTAACGTTTCTGATGATGAAGCGAAGAGTTCAGGGCCTCAGACTTTTATCACGGTCCTCTACGCGGTCGATCAGGTCTTGTAGAGTAAGTCCCCTAAGACACTGTAACCGTTCGACCAAGTCTTTTTTTCCCCACGTTGCGGCTGGTAGCTACTTTCGAGTTGTCATTAAGTTTTAGCATGCCTTTAAGATCTTAACATTAGTTCTTTTGAGGTTTCTACTTAGCTCTCTGCTACAACTATATATTTTAACAGGGATAAATTTTAAAATTACTAAGTTCCTATAGGGGGCTACATTGTTGTGGTATGGGTCGTCCCTCTCAATACAATTTGTGAACGAACACAGATAGACTCTAAAAGCTGAATAGTTTGTTTAAGTTTTAAACGTAGTAGCCGCCTGATTTTTATCTCGGCGGCTATTATTTTGTTGGCAAGGGACGCTAGGCTAACTTACGCAGTGAAAGTTCTTTCTAGGCGTCACCGCAGGAGTGGTAGCCAAAGGCTAAGATGCTTACAGCTAGTCTCGGTTCACAAATGTGAACGTTTAAGGGCCCGTTCACAAGAGAGAACGCTGCGGGGCTAAGCCTATTGAAAGGGACGACCCATACTGCAGCAATGTAGCCCCCTATAGGAGCTTAGTAATTTTAACATTGATCGAAGCGCAAAAAGTCCCCTTTATCAGTCCTTAAATTTGTAATATGTCCTTATTACTAGTTAATTTGTTAGACTATTTTACTTTTAAGAGGTATTTGCGCTTCGATCAACATTACTAAAGTTAAAATATATGGTTGGAGCAAAGAGCTAAGTAGAAACCTCAAAAGAACTAATGTTAAGAACTTAAGGGTATGCTAAAACTTAATGACAACTCGAAAGTCGCTACTAGCCGCAACGTGTGGAAAAAAGACTTGGTGAACGGTTACTCTTTTCACAGATTGTTAGCCCTGAATTTTAAGGCGCACGCCAAATTGCTCAAGAGCTTTGGTCCACTTAATTTGCTTCCGAGTAGCCGTAAGGCTGACGTTGTGGTTAAGAGGAAGCTGGGGCGACCTTAGGCGAAAATTTACTAAAATCGCCAGAAGATGTATTAATATAAAATTTTTACGGGAGACGATTTTAACGAAGGGAGGCTATTTTTGGATTTGGAATGGGGATTTGAGTGAGTCGATGAGCCTAACTTTATAAAATAATTTAACTTTATGAGTAACGAGGCTAAAATCATATGAACGTTCGTTTGCTAACTTTAGATACGCAAAAAATTAATAAAGGTTCTAGTAGATGCCTTATTCGATAAAGCCTTAAAACATACGTTTTTAGACTAATTATTTATACAAAAAGTCAAAATCATCTTCCGATTCCGATTCTAAGGGCTCGGACATAGGGTGCTGATTAGTCTTTAGCCTAAGAGTTTCAGAGGGTTTGAAAGTGACGACTTTTCTGGCCTGAAGTTTAATCTCTTCCATGGTGTGGGGGTTGCGGCCCAAGCGAGCGTTCTTGGAGAGAACTTTAAATTTACCAAACCCTGAAATTAAAAGGTTTTCTCCGCCCGAGAGGGTGTTGTACATGATATCCAAGAGTTTTTCCACAGCCAGTTTGGAGTCCTGGCGGTTAAAACCAGTTTTTTCACTGATTCTCCTGATGATGGTTTCCTTAGTTATTGTCATTTTGAGCCGCCTTTTAAGACAAATGAGGTGATAAGAGGAGTCTAAGCGGTAGATGGTCCGAAAAAACTGCGAGAGTAATTTCGGGCCGTTCGGAGGTGGAGGGCCGATGGTGTGGTCGAATGGTGTTAGTTCCCGTAAGTTAAAAAATAAAACATGAAAAGAGTAGGGATTAATAGGTTCCATACGTATCTTCGTATTTTAATTTAAAACTTGGTTTTTTTACACAAACCGATCAATCGGGCGATGAACAAATGATCGTTTAAATAAAGCGATTTTTTTTTAAAATAATAGAAAAATGCTTTTGGATTTGCCCGAAGAAAAAAGTCTAAATTTTAATTTTTTTTATTTTATCAAGACTTGTGAGAAAGATCAAGTTTTTTTATAAATACGAAAAAGCTAGACTCCCAAGACAGTAGAAGAACTTTTTTGGAGTAAACAATCAATTTGGTTTAAAAATATTGCGCCAAAAGTTTCTGAAATAGAAAGGTCTCTAAATTTAACTTTTATAGCTCTGAAATTTTAACCCTTCTCTCAAAAGCCTGGATGGCGAGACAAAAATATTGAAAAGAGCAGATTGAAACTAAGTTTTTTTGTTTTTAAGCTGAAGGCCCCAAAAATCATTTATCTCGCCCGGCCGCTCTTTAAATAGGGTGGCCAGTATTTCTTTTTAATTAGCTTAAGTTGAAAAAGTCTAAAATTACAAATAGTTATAAATAGATAGATTTCTATCTAGCCCAAGACCAAACAGGATAACTAAATGGGGGAATAAGAAAGAATAAAGAGGAAAAAAAAGCAACGGAGAATTTAAGAGCTAGTTTGGGAGCTCAGATTGGAAAAAAAAATACAAGCTATGACCAAGCCCCATAAGCCTTTCTGAGGCACAAGGCTACCTAAAAGAAAGGCCAAAATGAATAATTGAGCCGGGTAACGTTTTTTCGACTGAGGCTAAGTTTTTTCTGGCCAATAAATTTTTAAGCCATTAGAGTTGAGGCCAAAATTTATAATATTTGAGTAAATAAGTCTTATCGCGATATTTAACTAAAAAAACTTAGTGACTTGCAGGGTCATTTTTTTCTAGCTCTAGCCGTTGGCGGCTTTGGCATGGGTTAGCCGGATCATGTCGGCCACCTCGTAGGCGGCGTTGGCTTGACTAATTTTTTTCTGTTCTTTAAGAATATCGCCTAGGACTTTGTGGGACGTAAAGCTCTTGGGCGCTAGGCGAGTAGCTAGCTGCGCTTCGGCTAGAGCGGCCATATGATTACCGAGCCTTTGGTAACATAAGGCTATCCACATGTGAGGCTCGGCCATGTCGTGCTTGACACTGATTAGGCGTTTGAGGAGGTTTACTGCTTCTTTATAGCGATATTCGTTATAGAGAATTTTGACTTTGGTAATGATAAGTTCGCCGTGGTACGGCCATTTCGATAAGCCCCGATTAAGCCATTGCATGGCCTCATCGGTTTGATTGATGCTAAAAAGGTATTTCATGAAAGTTACTGTTTCGTGATGATCCGGCTCGGGCTTAAGACCTATAGTCAAGGTGTCGGCTAAGGCTTTAAGATTTTGGGCCTCCTCAAAATTTCCCATATCCGTTAAAAGGGTAGCCATAATGGCCCTAGGCCTGGGTTGGCGAGGATGTTTGGCGCTAAGAGAGCGGTAAATATCAAGCGCTTCATCAAAATGACGGTTGCGGCGGTAAAAGTCAGCTAGTTTGTATTTAAGTTCCTCGTTTTCTGGTTCGATATTGACGACTTCTAGAAAATAGCGCAAGGCTTCGTTATAGTTATTTTGCTTTTGATAAATGTTAAACAAACGCCAGCGGATGCCCGTGTTTTCTGGAGATAAGGTGGCCGCTTCCCTAAGGTGATTTAGGCCTTCTACAGTTTTATTTTCTTTAAGGCACAATTCGCCAAAAGATATGTTGGCGTTAACGTCGGTTGGATTTTCCTTGAGTCTAGCCATGAGCTTACCCCAGCGGATGAGCCTTTCGCCTTCGGCCGTTCGCCCTAGTTTTATTTCAAGGTTTCCTTTAAGGATGTAGAATTCGTGATCTTCTGGATGCTGAAGTAGACCGGCCTCGTAGACTTGGTAGAGCTTTTTGGTCTGCCTAAGTTCGGCGTATAGTAAGCCCATCTTTTTTAAAAGCTCACTGTTATGGGCTGTGTAAAAGTGGGCTATGAGGACCGGTTCAAGTAGAGACGCGGCCATTTTAGCTTGTTTTCGCTCAATTAACGCTTTAGATAGCGAGCAAGCTGCGTCGAGATCGTCTCGGTTATTAACCAAGCGCTCTATAGAGTCGGCGATAGTAAACTCGCGATTAGCCTCCTCCATCAAGCCCATCCTAAAATACACTCTCCCCAGTCCGTCGTAGGCCGCTACCGTAAGGGGTCTTAAATAAAGTATATCCCTATACCACTTGATGGCGTCGGCGTTACGGCCTTTGGCCGCTAATTGCTGAGCCCGGCGCAGCATGCCGGCTGGTTTGCGTTGAAAGCCTGCAGCGGCTAGCAGCATGTCGAAGATATCTTCTAAGGGAGGAATGCGCTTCCATAATTTTGCTAGATGAGAAAAAAATTGGCTAGCCGCGTTAAAGAAAGCGTTTTGAGAGCTTGCGCCGATGAGCCCTCCTGGAGGCGAAAGGGCCAGGGCGGCTACAGAGTCTGAGCCGCTATGGATGGTGGGGCTAAAACTTTGGCTAGGTGCCGCTCCCATTAGGCTATCTTCAAGGGCTTTTTCCGCTTCTTGGACCCGATCAAAGCTCCTAAAGCCAGTTGGTGATTGCGCCGAGCTAGCTTCTATAGAGTTGTTTTCGCTCTTTGAAGGGGCGTTTTCGGGCATTTGAGCCGGGCTAGGTCGCTCTTGGGCCTCAGTTAGTTCATCGGTGCTTAAAACGGGTAGGGCACCCTCTTGATTTTTGTTTTCTTCAGACATGGTTAAGGCCTCGCGTTACATAGTCCAGTGATAGAGCCGAGGGGTGGAAAAATTGGCACCTCTTTGGACGATTTTAAATCTTTGCAATATAAAGGCCAATAGATTGGGGTTTATTTTTTCACCTTAGCCGAAAAAGATTTACTAGCCAAAGCCCTAGGAGGGCTTAAGGGCTTAGTTTTTTAGGCTTAAGCGATCGAGGAGAGATTTTTAATTATCAATAAAAGATCATAAATTTGAATAAAAATATCTATATAAGTCTTAGCGATTAAAGCTTCGAATTTTAACCTGGCTAGGTCCTAGATTTTATCGTATAATAAAACCGTTAAGTTTATTTTTCTCGCTAAATTTTCAGTTGGAAAAGTTTCACTAGGTTAAAAAGATCTCCACAAAACTTATGCCCCCAGGTTCACGGAGCCTTTGGTTTATGCGTTTATTCGACCTAAGCTTTGCTGAAAATAAGAGAATTAACCAATTTTTGCGCTGGCATGCGGTTTACTTATTTTTAATAGCTGGTTTTTTCGTTTTAATTAATGAGACGGGGGTCTATAAAAAATATTATCTCTTAAGGGAAAGGACCATTTTTCTTTTCCTGGCCCCGCTAACGACCGCCCTCTTTGTGCTCTTAAGCCCTTGGCGGGCTCGTTGGTTAGAGGCCTTAAGGGGGATGTATGAACGCTTGGAGGGGCAGGAGATATTTTGTTTTTTAGCCGCCTGGGTCTTTCTTTTTGGCTTTTTTATTTATAGTATCTTTATTTGGGGCCTCGGTGCCCTAGGGCCTTCCCTTTTTTATATGTGAGGTGCGGTGAGTGGACCATAGCCGACTAATAAGCAAAGCTCAAACCAAATTTAAGCCATCTAAGGGAGCGCTTTTTTTTTTACTCCTTTTTTTGATTTTCAGCCCTAAAGACTTAATTTGGGCCGATGCCTTAAGGCTGGTCTACCCTAAGGCCCCGGTCAGCCTAGACCCCCAGCGCTACCCTCCTGACCCCGCAGCCTGGCCCGTGATCATGACCTGCTATCGCCGTCTATTTGATCTCGAGCCCGCAAGTTCGGTGCTCGACAATAAAAATTCGGCCGCAGCCACTTATAGAGTCTCCGAAGATGGTTTGCTCTATACCTTTATCCTTAAGGAAGGTCAAAGTTTTCCAGACGGAACGCTCTTAGATAGTTACGCCGCTCTTTATAGTTTTGATCGCTTAATGAGCACCCAAACCGGAAGCATTTATTTTCCGAGGCTAAAGTTTTTTGAGATTGTAGGGCCCCATACTTTTAGATTCCGCCTAGATTCTCCTTGGCCCCCCTTTCTAGCCTCTCTAACCTCGCCTATGGCTTCTTTGATTAGTCCTTCTCTGTCCGCCCGGCCCTCGGGCTATTTAGACCAGCATAGTTTAGGCTCTGGGGGCTTTGAGGTCGATTCTGTTGAACCTACACTAATAAAGTTAAAAATTCGCTCCGATGCCCAGGTAATTCCCAAACTCGATCGAATTGAGTTCTATTATAACGAAGATCCACAAAAACGGTACGCCTTATTTATTGAAAACCAGGCTCACTTGGCTTGGCAGCCCCAATATACTTCTCCGCTAGATAATCGCTTTGAATTAATTAAGGTAACATCTTTTGAGACTAAATTTTTGGCTTTTAATCTCTTAAGGCCTTATCTAAAAATGGATGGGGCTAGAGAGTTAATTACTGATTTAGCCGCTTCGGCTTTATCTCTTAGCGGGGAAAGAGTAAAGCCGGTCGGTTTTTTCCCAGCCGGCTTAGCCCCAAGCCTACCGGTCGGGGCCCCCCCCTCGGCGGCCGAGTTGGAAAAAAGAGCGGTTCAGTTACTTTCTACTTTAGGGCCCTCCCGGATACCGCTAGATTTAGTCTACCAGGCCGACGACCCATCGGGGCGGAGTGATGCGGAGGTCCTAGCCTCTAAGCTATCTGCCCACGGGCTAGCGGTAAGGTTAGTCCCCCTTAGTGGGGCTCACGGTCAGGGAATCTTGGAAAAGGGAGATTGGGATATGTTACTGGATTTTAGGCGGCCCGAGTATCCAAGCCCCGAGATGTGGCTAGGCGGGTTTTTAGATTCGCGGGCCACTATTAAATCAAATCCGGCCAGATTTAACGACTCTCAAGTTGACCAGCTGATAGAGGGCCTCTCGACTCAAAATAATATGACTAGAGAGAGTTTATTAAGGCGGTTAAACGTTTACGCTTTGGAAAAACGGCCCTACGTCATGTTGTATCAAAAAACCTTTGATATGTTAATTGATAAAAGACTCTCTAATATTAGGCCTCATCCAATGTGGCCGCAAGTGTGGCCTATTGAGCAAATTAACCTAGACCCCTTTAAAGCTCAGCCTAAAGTCAAGGCCCCCGAGGCCCCATCTGTCCCTTTAATCCAAAGCTTCGATCACCCTGTGGCTGAACCTTACGAGTAGCTTGGTATCACGGCACAATCATAGCAAACCTCCACGGCTTTGAGAGTGTTGGCCCTAAAAATGACTCAGCTATAGATAAGAAAAAATAGAAAAAACTTATAGTTAGCTAATCTATCCCTCAACTATGGATAAAGTGGGCGTGTAGTTCACCAATGTGAACGTTTAAGGGCCCGTTCACAATAGAGAGCGTTGCGGGGCCAAGCCTATTGAAAGGGACGACACAAACCGAAACAATGTAGCCCCCTATAGGAGCTTAGTAATTTTAACATTAAATCAAAGTTGATCGCAGCGCAAAAAGTCCCCTTTATCAATCCTTAAATTTATAACATAGCCAAATTACTAGTTAATTTTTTAGACTATTGTGCTTTTAAGAGGTTTTTGCGCTTCGATCAAACTTAATTACCACTCGAAAGTCGCTACTAGCTGCAACGTGGGGAAAAAAGACTTGGTGAACGGTTACAAGTGGGCCAAGATAAAACTCCAAAAAACCCGTTACCAAAGTAGTTTAATGATGCTTTGAGACTATCCATGGCTACCACTGCTGGCGATTCAGAGTAGACTACTTAATGTTCATAGCTTAGGTTATTAGCCTGCGCCTTAATCTGAGCCTAATAAAGTTAGTTATCTTCTATAATTACTAAATTTATTTTCAGAAGAGACCAGATGTTATTTCTTAAGGTTCTTTCTCCAGAGCAAAGCATTTTTCTTGGCTACCAGAGCGTCGTACTCAACCTTATTGTCTTGGTAAGGATTGCCTTTAGTAGAACGATATAAACGGCTATCTGCACTTTATGACCAACAGCTCAATAGCCTCTGGTCGCCTCGTCTCCTAGCTTTAGATTTTGTAGTTTTTGTTTAAAATACTACTAAGTTCTCGCGGTCAGCTGGGCTATCTCGCCTAAAATCCTTCTTAGGTGCTTATTGCCTTTTAACTTTTGGCCACTCTTTCTTTTACCCGTCAACTCGTTGTGGCCCGAGTTCTTTCTACCCCAATTCAACAAGGCATTAGCCCAACGAAAATTCGACCAATCATCGCTAAGTTCAGCTAGAAGGCTCAGAGCGGCTTTGAACGATACTCAGTTAATGGCCTGGAAAAGATCTAATTTAGTCTCTAAGCCGCTCTTAATCATGCGACGTGCAAGTCCTAGCTCATGCGTATCAATTTTGCTCGTAAATACGAGATTATTTTCACACATTTCTGTAATATCTTCACAGACTTAACCAGCCAATTTCCCTATTTGGGCCTTTATAATACTAATTGTTTTGAAGCCTTAAGGCGCTAACTAACTGTAGAATTCTTAAGGTCTCATTCGGGTTTTTTTCGTAATTAGTCCTGCGATAATCATTTGGCAGTTGGTCCCAAAAATGTTATCAGCAACCCAGTGAGAGGTTAAAACCTACCATGATAAAGAGTTTGTGAGCTTGTAATGGTTGGGGCTTGATAGCTCGTAGGTTTTGGACCTTATCCTAGGCTTAAGTGTGATCGAAGCGCAAAAACCCCTTAAAAGCAAAGTAGTCTAAAAAATTAACTAGTAATAAGGCCCTGTTACAAATTTAAGGACTCATAAAGGTGACTTTTTGTGCTTCGATCAAGTGTGGTTATCAATATTTTTATGGAGTGGCCCTAAATGCTCTTCAATCTTCTGGGGTAGGCCTTGTTTCTTAAAAGCTCAAGGTGCTGGATTATGATAAAACCAAAGGCCTTGATTAATAAACAAACGATTTTTCGAGATGACCACCACTGCTAAAATCACCGGTAGTATCATTGGGGAGTAGTCGGAGCGGGTGTCTTAACTGCCAAAATCACCTCCATGGGAGCTGCTTTGGAGACTATCATTTAGGTCTTTTGCCCCTGAGGAGGGAGAAAACCGCTGGTTAGGTCATAGGCCGCTCTGGCCGGAGCTTTGACAGCTCTGGTAGCCGGTGCTAAAATTAGTGAGATTCGATTAGCCTGTAATCTGCCCCTATCGTTAACGAAGAAACTTACGAGTAGGTTGGCTAGTAAATTTATCTTTGATAAGAATAAAAAAATAAAATAATGATCGAAGCGCAAAAACCTCTTAAAAGCACAATAGTCTAAAAAATTAACTAGTGATAAGACTATGTTACAAATTTAAAGACTGATAAAGGGGACTTTTTGCGCTTCGCTCAATAATAACATTTAATTTTATTATCTCGGGTTTGGTGTATTAAAATCAAAAGCCTTTAGCCTTACTTTTTTACCTAGCGAGGTCTATTTAACCCTTTGGCCCCCAAGGCGGTGGGAGATAGGGTTGTTAGAAAGGTTAATTTTTTAGGCGATTAAGTTTTTAAAACGTTTCTTCCTTCTATCAAAGTTGGCTAATGTGGCTTGGAGCAACCCAGGCTGTGGTAGGGTAACGTATGAGGGTATTGGCGAATAAGTAAAAAAAATGATAGATTATTTTAGGTTATGGATTATAAAGTTGAGATTAGACTAATAAGCGCAGATGCTTTAAAGGGCCGCTTAACCCTTCGTAAGGAGCGCTAACATTTTAAAGTAATGAGGTGTATTAATTATGAACAAAGATCTTAAATGGCTAGTTGAGCGGCGTAGCGTAAGAGTCTTTAAACCACTCTCAGTGCCAGATGAGCTTTTAAAAGAGGTGTTGGATGCGGCTAGCTACGCCCCCACGGCCAGGGGTACGCAAGCCTGGCACGCTACGGCTGTAATCGGCTTAGATAGGATCTCAGAGTTCACCCTAAAGCTTCGGGAGGCTGTCCAGAAGCCTGGTTTTGACCTTTATAAGGAAGTAGTCTCCAATAAAGCCTATAGCGTAAATTTTGGTACTGCCCCGGTCTTCGTGATCGTGGGGGCCCATAGAAAAGATTCTTATTGGCCGGTGGAGGACGGGGCCTTGGTTTTGGGCTATCTGCTTTTGGCCGCCCACGTGGTGGGCTTAGGCGGCTGCTGGATTAATCAGGTGGCTAGCGCGGCTGACGAGCCTGATTTTAGATCCTATTTAACTAGCCTTGGCTTTCCCCACGATTACAGAGTGATTGGCTCGGCTTGTCTGGGCTTTCCAGAAAGGGATTTGCCTAAACCTCCGGCTAGAAAGCCGGGACTCTATAATATAGTCACTTAAAATTGAAAAAAACTAGCTAATTAAGTCTAAAAAATATGTTTTATATAGTTTAATGTATGTTAGTAAAAAATTTTACTAATTTTTATTTTGACTATAAGCGTAAATTAAAATATCGGCATATGTAAAATAAATTACCATGGCTTTAGCCGCCTAGTGGTTTATTTGACCCGGCTTCGAAATTAAATGCTGAATAATAAAGCAATTCAAAGAATTAAGGCCAATAGATCTTGACGTACTCGATCTTAAGAGTTAAAATCTTACCTTGCTTGGCCGCTCCTTTTTTTAGCCTAAGCTCTATCTTGAGCCTAGTCTGATTCTGGCCTAGGTTCTTTTATTCGGTTATGAGCTTGCCCTTTCGGGCGCGCTAGTCCGATCTTAGACTTTTAATATTTAGGCCTTTGGGGAACATAACTCGATGTTAGATTTAAAATTCGTACGCGATAACCTCTCCGTCGTCAAAGAGGCCTTGATAAATCGGCGCGTCGCTGTTGCGCCCTTGGAATCCTTTGAGTTCTTAGATCGACAAAGGCGGGATTTGCTTTTAAAAGTCGAAGAGCTTAAGGCTCGGCTAAATAAGCAAAGCGATAAGGTGGCAGAGCTTAAACGCAGCGGGGAGTCGACTGATGTTTTGATTGCGGAGAACCGTTTAATCTCTCAAAATATTAAATCGATAGAGCCTCAGTTAACACAAGTTGAACTAAAAGAAAAAGAGATTTTGCTTTCTATTCCCAACCTACCTTTGAGCGAGGTGCCCGTGGGCGACGAGAGCGCCAACTTTGAGGTTAGGCGCTGGGGAACAATTAGGGATTTTCCTTTCCAGCCCAAAAATCACTGGGAACTAGGGGAGCGTTTAGGCTTAATGGATTTTACCTCAGCGGCCAAGATTTCTGGGGCTAGATTTGTAGTCTTACGCGGAGCCTTATCTAAATTAAATCGGGCTTTAATTGATTTTATGCTCGATCTCCACACCCAAAATAGCGGTTATCTCGAGATCTGGCCTCCGGCCTTGATAAATTCCCAATCCATGCGTGGTACAGGACAGTTGCCAAAATTTGCCGAAGATGGTTTTAAAGTTGAAAATAACGATCTTTGGCTAGCTCCCACGGCTGAGGTGCCGCTAACCAATTTATTGCGTGACGAGATTATTGAAGAGAGTAAACTGCCGATTTATTTAACCGCCTACACCCCTTGCTTTAGGGCCGAGGCCGGGGCGGCTGGACGCGATACGAGGGGCATGATCCGCATGCACCAGTTTGATAAAGTTGAATTGGTAAAATTTTCTAAACCAGAACATTCTTCCCAGGAGCTGGAAAAGCTGACCCAAGACGCCGAAGAGGTTCTCAAAGGATTGGAACTACCCTATAGGGTGGTGCTCCTCTCAACAGGGGATATGGGTTTTAGCTCAACTAAGACTTACGATTTGGAGGTCTGGCTGCCAGGCCCAGGAGTCTATAGAGAGATCTCCTCGTGCTCTTGTTTTGGGGACTTTCAGGCTCGCCGGGCCAATATTAGGTATCGCAGAGAAAAAGGTAAACCCGAGTTCGTCCATACCCTTAATGGGTCTGGTTTAGCCGTTGGTAGGACTTTAGTGAGCATATTAGAGAACTACCAACTAGAAGACGGCTCAATTGAAGTACCCAAAGTCTTAAGATCGTTTCTGGGCGGGCAAGAAGTCATTAGGGCTTTAACTAATTAGTCTAATATTAAAATAATTAATAGTGAAAATAGTTTAATTTAAATATTATTTACCTAAATAGGAAGAAAGTTTAGTTTAAATTTTTAAAATAAATATTTAACCAGAAAGCAAAAAATTTTAGCACTTTTGCATGCCTATTTAGACCTCTTTGTGATAGTCGGTGATAGAATTTAGGTAGTTATGAACCCTTCCGACCGTATAGATTTTAAGGATAAGGCCCCGTTAACCTCGGGCCTAGGGGTCCGATCTGAATTCGGCAAAGGGGTTTTTGATTTTAAACTCCCTAAGGCATCTGAGCCTAAGGACTCAAAAAAATCTAAAGAAGTCTTTCCCCAGTGGTTGGGCCGGGCTAAGAGAGGGGCCGAGGAGCAAGAGCTAACCACACTAGCCTTAAAAAATCGCCTTAAACCCCTTTTTAAGGCCAAGCCCATGGTTAAGGCCAAGCCCATGGTTAAGGCCAGCGACTCTGTCTTTGTGAGCCGGGTCCATTTTTCCCCTGAAAATAAATCCGTGGCCTTACCTATAGAGCCTACTAGTTTCCCGATAGCGCCAAATGTAAACCATAATAAGGCCGTCAGCGCCGAGGCCCCCATTTTTTTAGAGCCCCGAAAAACTAATAAAAAATTTTCAATTTTTCATTTTTTTAAAAATATTTCGATTTTAACTCTTATTTTAGGTTCTTGTACCCTTACGTTGTACTTTGGCCCTCAAATTGATAAAAGACCCGAGGCCTTGGTCTTTAATTCCTTTTTTTTCGCTAATATCGCTTCTAACCAAGTTAAGCCTTTGGCTCAAAACCTCTTGGCTAATTTTTTCCAGCCAAGGGCCAATAGTACCCCAGCCGTTGGGGAAGCCGTCAGCCCCGCGCCTTTGGTGGGCCTTTTGAGTCCTCCACCTAAGCCAGCCCATTTGGTTAATAAAGAGCAACTAGCCTCTTTAATCGGGCCCGTCAGGCTATCAGCTGATAATAACGCTCCCCTGGCCGTGGAAGACGAGGGCGGCACTTTGTACGTTAAGACCACTTTAGACGCCGACCTTCAAGCCAAGGCGCTTAGGTGGGTTGAGCATAGCGGGGCCCAAAAAGCGGCCTTGGTGGTGGTTGATCCCCAAAGCGGACGGGTATTGGCTTTAGCCGGAAGGAATGTGGAAACTGAAACGAACGCCGCCTTAGAAAGCTCGTTTCCAGCCGCTTCAGTTTTTAAGATTGTCACTGCAGCTGCGGCAGTTGAAAAGGCCTTGCTTTCAGCCCGTTCAGAGGTGCTCTACGATGGGGGGAAGCACACCCTCTATATGTCTAATCTAAAAAAAGAGCCTGATAGCGGTAATCACAAGGCCACTTTAAGGCAGAGTTTCGCCCAGAGCATCAACACTGTTTTTGGTAAGCTTGGGGCCTATACCCTCAACCCGCAGGATCTCTCCGATTACGCCCTCCGCTTTGGCTTTAACGAAACGCTTGGTTTCGAGTTGCCTTTAGAGACCTCGACCTTTGAACTAGGCTTAGAGCAAGCTATGGAAAAGCCAGGAGAGGGAATTAACGATGGCGATGAGGAATGGGATCAAGAAAAGAAAAAAATTTTTCGCTTGGCCGAACTGGCCTCAGGCTTTAATAGGCAAACTATGCTTACCCCCGTGCATGCAGCTTTAATGGCTTCCGCCGTGGCTAACGGAGGGCGGATGTTTGAGCCCAACGTGGTCTCCGAAGTCTCCGACTCTCAAGGAAACTTAGTTTACTTAGGTAAACCTAAGCTTGCCCGCCAGGTGGTTGCGGAAAAAACAGCTGAGGAATTAGCCGAACTTATGATGGCTGCGGTTAACGAAGGAACTGGCCGCAAACGCTTTAGCGACGCCTCAGCTCATCCTCTCCTTTCTAGACTTTCTTTAGGCGGCAAGAGCGGGACCATAAACGACACGCAAGGCCTTAAAGTTGACTGGTTCGTGGCCTGGGCCAAACCCAATGAAAAAAGAGAAGAAATAGAGAATAAAGAATCAATACAATTAAATCAAGACGACCAATCAGAGCCAGTTAACCAAAAGGTCGGGGCCTTAGCTATTGCCGCTGTGTTAGTTCACGGAGGCCAGGTTAATTTAAGTAGCCAAGATCTGGTTAGGCGGGCTATCTTAACTTATTATGATACTAGACTACCCAAGTCAAAGAAAGATCCCGCACTGGCAAGCCGCGATTCTAGCCATTCTTAGGTCGTCTAAAAGTTTTTTATGGGTATAGCGATCACCTGTGAAAAAAATATTTCGACGCTTTTCTTCGTTCAGATGTATTGCCTTAAATTTAAGGACCTCGAGAGACTTATCTTAAGTATGGCTCACCTACTGCTTATAAACGCCGCCTTAGTGCTACAATCAGCCTATCATCTATTCAAAACCGATTGGTCTAGCCCACTTATTTAAAATTGGAAATCAACGTAGGTCGCTATCCTGACAAGGTTCAAAAATATGAGTACATATTCAATACAAATGATGATTGAATAAATTATCTGTAATAGTTCACCAAGTCTTTTTTCCCCACGTTGCGGCTGGTAGCGACTTTCGAGTTGTAAATAAATTTTAGCATACGCCTTAAGATCTTAACATTAGTTCTTCTGAGGTTTCTACTTAGCCAGGGGACTTGAACCATGTATTTGAATTTTGATTAATGTTAAAATTACTAAGCTCCTAGAGGGGGCTACATTGTTGCGATATCTGTCGTCCCTTTCAATAGGCTTGGCACCGCAACGTTCACTTTTGTGAACGGACACTCGTTGCAGTACCCAGAATAACTCGCGGTACAGGGACAGCAAGACAAAATAAAGGCCTTGCTTTTTGAAACTGCTATGATTAGAATTAGAATGGTCGAGGGCTAAGAGCCTCGACCATGGGAGCGATCCTGCTGCGGTGGAAAAAAGATTTGCCCCCATAGGAACGAGTAATTCCTATGGGGGCATCTGTTTATTTACGCTTCAAAAATTAAGCTATAACACTTGATAGCCGAAAGCATCATAAACACCATTAAGTTCTCTGACTAGATGAGCCCCGCACCAGCAATGGAGGTTATCTTCGTAAGTAAAGTACACCAGCGCGGGCTTTTGTTTTTAGCCGGCGGTGGTTGACTATCGGCTGGCCGAGTTTTTTTTTGAGCGGGCTTGTTGGGAGGGCTTAATGATTTTGGGGAATTTCTTGAGGTTTTAGACGCTCAAGGTCAGTTTGAATGGAGGAGGCTAGGGCGGCTAAATCACCCAAATGGGCTTGCTCGGAAATTAAATAAGCCGCATGATTTAGGGTTTGCCAAGCTTGGGTGCCCAAGCCAGCATTTTCTAGGACTCTGGCCTTGTACTTTAAGGCTGAAACAGTAAAGGTCAAATTGTTGCGTGGGTCGTTAAAACCAGGGTTAGCGGCCAGTTGATCGAGGGCGGCCAACAAGGAGTTTATATCGCCGCTTTCCTCTAAATATTTAAGCCAAAGGCTTTGATATCGTAAATAGAGAGGTGAGTAAAAGCCTCCTCGACTTTGGTAATACTCCAAAGCGGAGGTTATCATCGGCTCGATTTCTTCGGTTCGGCCTAAGAGTTTTAAGGCCGTTAGTTCCAAACGCATGATCTCCGGGCTTTGGGGTGGAGTGTCGTCGGTAGGGGAGAGGTTGGGGATAAAAAATTGGTTGAAAATTTTGCTTTTTTGCGCTCGAGGCCGCGAGAGATTACTAGCTAGAGCTAAACGATCGAGAAAAGAGGTGAGAAAATCGCGGCGCTCGTTATCGAGCCAATTTTGGTTCGGTACCTTTGGGGCCGGGGGGGTAGCTTGGACACTGTTCTTTTTTTTCCCTTTTTTGCGGCTCTTGGAGGCAATTTTTTTAGGTTCCTTAGCAGATGGCTCTAGGCTGGTCCCTAAATTTATGCCTAGCTGACTTTCGGCGCTCTTAAGGGCCTGGTTAAAAAAGGCGCGGCTATCTTTATCTCGGCCCGAGGCCTTGGTCACTAAGCCGAGCTGAGCTAGTAAAATTGGGGCGTATAAATTTTGTTCAAAGGGGCTATTAAGTTTAAGACTTTTAAGCTTAGTTAGTACGGTTGTCAGCTCAAGCTCTGATTCTATGGGCAAGTGATTTTGCTCTAATAAAGAATCTGATAGGCCCAAGCCGGCTAAGATAGTTTTAGAAACAAGATCTTCTTGTTTTAGGGGCGCACCATCTAGTAACTCGAGGACTTTACGGTAATCTTGCTCGGCTTGAGAGTATTTATTAAGATTGCGCCAAAGCACGGCCGATAACAAACGCAGATCGATTAGGCTTTCGGGGTTAAGTTGCTCGGGGATTGTTTCGCTAGAGATAGTTAGCCAACGCACTATAGCTAGAGCTTCGTTTTGGGCCTCGGCTGCGGCTAAGCCTTGGGCCAAGATTAAACACAGATCGAAAATCTCATGGGCCCGTCCGGGCACGGGCGAGCGGCAGATTGTTTCCAAATCCGGGGGACCTCCTGCAGCCGAGTTGCCCGTTAGGCTGGAAATGAGAGCTAGGGCCAAGGCTGGGCGAACAGAGGAAAAAGAAAGGGGGGGGATTTCGGAGATGATCTTTCTGGCTAGGTCTGGATCAAAGGAGGCGGGCAAAACCCTTAAGGCGCTTGGGCTAGTAGGAGTCTGCGGCCCCAGCCCCTCTTGGTATTTGGGGGTATCAGGCCTTAGGTTCTCTGGCGGTATATTTTGCAGGGGAGGATTTTGAGCGCTTAAATCAGCACCTAAATTATTATGGGTAACATTTGAGTTATGTAATGAGGTGTTTAGGGTCGAATCCTCTTCTAGGGTAGGCTCTGTGCCCAAGGCTGAGGTTAGCCCCGAGTCCTTTGTTAGGTCTGGCTGGGTTTGTTCTCGTGGTGATTCTGGTTCAGCTTGGGCTAATTTAAAAGAATTTATTAAAGGGGTTAGCTCGGCTAAGCGATCTTGGGTTTCGTAGGCTAAGGTTAGAATCCCTAGGCAATCCCATAAGACCGGCTCTTTGAGGTTTAGACCTTGAGCTAAAGAATCGTTTACGGCTTTAAGTAGTTTTTCACCCGCCTCTTGGGCCCGGTTAAGGGCTAAAAGGGAGGTGGCTTCCACGTTTAGAGCGGCTAGGGTATCGGGATGGTGGGGGCCGAGGATGCGAGAGCGTATTGAGAGGGCGGCTATAGACTCTTTAAGAGCCCCTTGGGGGTCTGGTTGATGAAACAGGCTGACGGCTAAGCCTAAGTGTTCGGAGGACCGTTCGAGACTTTGATCTTCTGGGCTTCTAAGGGCCAAGGCCTCTTGGTAAAGGTCTTTGGCCCGGCCGTAGTTAAGCAGCCTAAGGTTAGCTGCGGCTTGTAAGGCTAAGAGCCGCGGGTCAGGGCCGATAGTTTTAGCCGCTTTTTCAAAAGCGGCTAAGGCCAAATCAAAGCGGTTTTCTAGAAAATATTCGGCTCCCAGACCTAATAACGACTCCGCCCCATCGCTAGCCTTAAGAGTGGCCAGAAAGGGGGGGCGACCTCGCTTTAAGCCATTTTCAGAGCCTCCTACCCAGGCCCAGAGGTTATTTAGAGCCCGTTCACGTAGGGCTAAAGAGTTAGCAGTGAGAGCGGCTTGTTCTTTAGTGCGAAAGTAGAAAAAAGAAGCCGTAGCTGCAGAGGCTATTAAAATTAAGATGGCCGTGAGCGCGACGAAGGTCCGGCGGCTCTTAGGCTCGTTGATTTCTTGATTAGCCCTGGAAAGGGGAGCTAAGTTAGCTAAATTAGGGTTCATAGCGTTAATGGGGAGTGGGGCGAATATCGGGAGAGTGATTAATTAAGATAGTATCGCGGGCAAAATTAAGATCGTCTCTATTGGGCCACGATAAACTATAGTGAAGGCCGCGGCTTTCTTTGCGCAAAGCTGCGCTACAGATAATGAGATCAGCGGCTGCGGCAATATTCCTAACTTCTACTAAGTCGGCGTCAACCTCAAAGTTTCTAAAAAAATCGTCTATCTCACTTTTAACTAGCTCGAGCCTCTTAAAGGCCATCATCAACCTTTGATCGCTTCTAACTAAGCCCACGTAGTTCCACATAAAGCGGCGAATCTCATCCCAGCTTTGAGAAATCAGCACCGCTTCGGCTGGGGCTGTGCCCAGGCGGCCTATGGTCCAAGGCTCTAGATTAGTTATTGGTGGGGAGGCGATGGCGGATAGTTTATCACTTGAATCTTTAGCCGCTCTATCGGCCATGACCAAGGCTTCCAGAAGGCTATTTGAGGCCAGACGGTTGGCCCCGTGAAGACCAGTGCAGGCCACTTCTCCTATGGCGTATAGGTTATTAATGTTAGTTTGTCCGTTTATATCGACCATTAACCCTCCGCATTGGTAGTGGGCCGCCGGGACCACCGGAATGGGCGTTTTGGTGATGTCTATGCCTAAACGGAAGCAGGTTTGGTATATTTTAGGAAATCTATCTTTGATAAAGCTAGGGTCGCGATGGGTGATATCTAGATAGACGTGCTCAGCTCCGCTTTTTTTCATATTAGCGTCAATGGTTAGGGCCACCACGTCTCGACAGGCTAGATCGCCTTGGGGGTGACCGCTCATAATAAATCGGCCTTCGTTATCTATTAATCGACCGCCTTCGCCTCTTACGGCTTCTGAGATTAGAAAATTTTTAACCTGTGGGTGATAGAGGCAGGTAGGGTGGAATTGAACGAACTCTAAATTAGCCACCTTAACCCCGCATCGCCAGCCCATAGCCAAGCCGTCGCCGGTGGCCCCGTCAGGATTGGTGGTGTAGAGGTAGACTTTGCCTGAGCCTCCGGTGGCTAAAACGATGGTTTTAGCCATAAAGGCCTTAAGGGTACTGCTTTTAACGTCTAAGACCCAGGCCCCCACGGCCCGAGGTCTAGAATCAGTTAAATCACCTTCGGCTAAGATGAGATCGAGGGCTTGGTGGTACTCGAAAAAGCTGATAGCTTGGTTTTCCTTAGCCCTTTCCCCCAAAGTCTTTTGAACCGCTTGTCCGGTCATATCTTTGGCGTGGATAATGCGGCGGCGGCTGTGTCCTCCCTCTTGACCCAACTCTGGAAGGTCCTCTCGTCCGTTTCTAGTGGTAAAGGGCACTCCCAAATCGTTTAGTTGCTCTATCATCGTTGGCCCCGCCTCGACCACCGCTTTGACGATATCTAGGTGACTTAGGCCTTGACCGGAGTCGAGGGTATCTTTAACGTGGTATTCCACCAGATCGTCGTCACCCATGACTGCGGCTATGCCCCCCTGGGCTAAATTAGTGTTGGTGTCATAGGCTTCGTGTTTAGCCAGTATCGCCACCTCGCCGGTCTTAGCAGCCTTAAGAGCGAAACTTAGCCCGGCTATGCCGGTGCCTATAACCAGATAGTCGGTTTTGACGATCAAGGAGGCCTCTCGTTTCTGGGGGTTAACCGCTTAAAGAAAAAGGTCCTTAGGCGGCTAAAAGAAATGGATACTTTAAATTAAAAGGGCTAAATCTCATGATCTATTGAGGGAAGAAAATTTGCCCCGAACATACCTTAACTCATCTACTAGCTTTTAAAGACAATACAGTAACTTGTGTATGTAAAGAGCCCATGATGGTCGAAAGCATCATAAATATCTTGAAGTTTTTTTGACTAAATTGGCCTATTATATTAATTTAGGAATAATAAACTCTAAAAGGGCCTTTTGGACGTGGAGTCTGTTTTCAGCTTCTTCAAAGACCACCGAGGCCTCGCTCTCTATAACCTCATTAGTAGCTTCCTCGCCAGGATGAGCCGGAAGGCAGTGCATAAAGATAGCTCCGGGGGCGGCCTTAGCCATTACGTTTGAGTCGACTTGAAAGTCCTTAAAATCTTTAAGCCTCTTTTCCTTTTCCGATTCTTGGCCCATGGAGGTGAAGACGTCAGTGTTTACGGCCGTTGCCCCCTCGGCCGCTTCCAAGGGGGAGCGGGTGAGCTTAATTTTAGGGTTTTCCTGGTAGGCCCTTTTTAAAATCTCGGCCTTGGGCTCGTAACCCTCGGGACAGGCTAAATTTAGCCCAAAACCAAGGACGGCTGCGGCTTCCACCCAGGTGTTGGCCATGTTGTTGCCATCACCGATCCAGCAGATTAGCTGATCTGAAAGTTTTTTTGAGCCTAAGCGCTCGTAGAGGGTAAAGATATCGGTTAAAACTTGGCAAGGGTGGCGATCGTCAGTTAAGGCGTTAATAACGGGAATGGAGCCCCATTTGGCCAGTTCCGTTAACTGACTTTCCTCATAGGTGCGGATAACTAGCGCCGCTAGGTAGCCCGATAACACTCTAGCCGAGTGGCTTAAAGGTTCACCTCTAGAAAACTGGCTATCGTTTAAGTTCATGATGATAGGCTGGCCGCCCAGTTCGTTTATAGCGCATTCAAAACTCACTCTTGTCCTGGTGGAGTGTTTGTTAAAAAAGACGCCCACGGCGCGGCCTTTTAAGTGGTCGAGGCGATATTGACCTGAGCGGCGCTCTTTTTTAAGAAAGCTAGCCCGCTCAAAAATATGATAGTATTGAGAAACAGTTAAATCCCGAAAGGTAATAAAGTGGGTGGTCATGGTTTTGCGTCCGAAACGGCAGAAGGGTGAAGTTCGCCTAAGGCTTGGTCTATGGCCTTTATCAGGGAGTCGATATCAGCCTCTGTCACCGTAAGCGGCGGCACGAACCTTAAGACGGTGCCAGCCGTGGCGTTAACAAGAAAACCTTTATTTAGAAGATTTTCGGCTACTGGGGCAGAATTTTGACTAAGGCTTAGCCCGAGCATAAGTCCAAGACCCCGGATTTGTTCGATTTGGTCGGGGCGCTTGGTTTTGAGCAGGTTAAGCTCGTTTACAAAATATTGCCCAACTTTTTCCACCCTAGCTAAGAAAGAGGGCTCTAAGATTTTTTGGGTTAGGGCTAAACTAAGGGCCATGGCCAAAGGGGCCCCGCCTACGGTGGTAGAGTGGGTCCCTGGGCTTAAGGCTGCGGCCGGGCCTTTGGCGGCTAATAAGGCCCCAATGGGATAGCCGCTGCCTAAGGCTTTGCCTATGGTGATGGCGTCGGGATTAAGGCCAAAATGCTTAAAGGCGAAGTCGCGGCCCGTCCGGCCTAGGCCGGTTTGAATTTCATCTAAGATTAAAAGGGCCCCCCGAGCGTGGCAAATCTCCTCTACTTGCTTTAAGTAGCCATCCGGTGGATTAACCACTCCGCCTTCCCCTTGAACAGGCTCAAGTAAGACAGCGCAAACGCTTTTGTTCACCTCCTCGTCGATAGCTTTTATGTTACCAAAAGGAACGTGCCTAAAGCCGGGTACCATAGGCCCGAAGCCTTGTTGGAGCTTTAGTTGGCCAGTAGCGGTGATAGCGCCCATGGTGCGGCCGTGGAAAGAGTTTAAAGCGCAGACAATAATATAGCGCTCTGGTCCGAAGTTATCGAGACCGTGTTTTCTAGCCATCTTAATGGCTGCTTCGTTAGCCTCGGCCCCGCTATTGCAGAAAAAAGCCTTATCTAAACCACTGGCTTGGACTAGAAACTTGGCCAGTTTAACCATTGGCTCGTTCCAATAGAGGTTAGAGACGTGCCAAAGTTCATGGGCTTGCTTATTTAAAGCTTCGATGGCCAAATCAGGGCAATGACCAAAGGCGCAGGTGGCAATGCCGGCCACGAAATCTAGGTACTGCCGGCCGTCAGCGTCCCAGACCTTTAGGCCTTGGCCTTTAACTAAAGCTAGGGGTAAGCGGTTAACGTTGTTAAAAAGATATTCACGACCTAGAGAAATAATTTCTTGGTTAGATAAGCTCATCACTTTGGCCCTCCTAAGGGCCTTAAAATTTAATTAGTAGAAATTGGTTTAACCATGATTTACGAAATAACAATCGGTTCTTAATGATTAAGGCCTCATAGGCTTTATTTTTTTGACGCTCCTAAATTAACGGGCTGGCTAGGGCCATGATTGATAGGTTAGGGGCCAAGTTTAATATTTTTAGGTTCCGAGGCGAGTCATAAGGCCAATAAAAAAAAAGAATTTTAGACTATTTTAAATTATTCGGTTAAAATTTCAAGCTTTTTTAACCAAGGCCCAGGGCCAAAGAGACGAATGTTTAATTTAAACACTTTTTAGAGACCTACCCTGGTTAAGTTTTAGCCGCTGAGGCCAAGAAAAGGCTTAAAATTGACTCTTTTTTTTATTTTTATCTTTAGGGGCCTAGAGGTTAACCGAAGCTAAGGCCAGACTACCTAATTGGCCGCAGCTCTAGAGGTATTACGGTGGAGGTAGCCGTTCACCAAGTCATTTTTCCCCACGTTGTGGCTGGTAGCGACTTTCGAGTTGTAATTAAGTTTTAGCATACCCTTAAGTTCTTAACATTAGTTCTTTATAACATTTCTACTTAGCTCTCTGCTCCAACCAAATATTTTAACTTTGATTAACACTACAATGTACCATATTTCAATTTGACTATTGAAGCTCAGTGGTTTATAATATCTGGTGGGGAAT
>JAITQT010000401.1 GCA_031288745.1 Deltaproteobacteria bacterium | reverse complement strand
ATTATAGGTATCGTAGGTGCCGTTACCATATTCGAAGAATGCGCCTAGGGTTAAACGCCCCGGGGAGAGGTCAGCCCCCCAAGAGAGCCCAACCATCAAAGAAATAGAAATCATAAGGTTTACCTTAAAAGTATATTTGTAATATATATAAATTTAATTTTTAGTTCAAGTTTGATAGTTTTTTTTACCCAATAATTTCAAATTTTACAAAATTTGACCTACTACAATTAAGCGTTCGGACTGATAAAGGTGACTTTTTGCGCTTCGATCAACTTTGATTAATGTTGATCGAAGCGCAAAAAGTCCTCTTTATCGAGCCTTAAATTTTTAACATTCTATTATTACTAGTTAATTTGTTAGACTATTTTGCTTTTAAGAGGTTTTTGCGCTTCGATCAATGTTAAAATTACTAAGCTCCTATAGGGGGCTACATTGCTGCGGTACATGTCGTCCCTTTCAATAGGCATGGTACCGCATCGTTCTCTCTTGTGAACGGGCCCTTAAACGTTCACATTTGTGAACGGACTTAAATATCTTAAAGCGTTCAAGCTTAAATAAATGTTGGTCGATTTTAAGAGACGGCCAAAAGTCAGTCGGAGCTAAGAGTCGCGAAAACGAACCAATTATAAGTAGCACTGAGGTATCTAGAAAACTAAAATGTCAGCCGATTAGATCTATAATCTTGAGACTTGTTCGTGCCCTCTCAGCCTTAACCTTTATCCTGTTTAGAGGATCGCCTCGGTGTACTAACCATTTTTTTTCGCCTCAGTTTTTTCTTAACGCTTATTAGCGTGAGTATTATCCTTGAGACGGAGAAGTTAAATTTCGTAGGAGGCTGAGTATTAAACCTAAGAAGAACTAAGCGACTTAGCTGCGAGGCCAAATATTTAATTCGGCTTTCACGAATCTAACCTTTCCTAAAAATTTACCTCTAAAACTATGCTCTTTCGGCCTGGCTTTTGATTATTAGTTTTTTCTTTGTTCTCGCCGCTCATTAAGCACTAGTTCATATTGTAAATAAAAAGCAAATAATATTAGACTCAACAAAGTTATTATTGAAACTTATTATAGATAAACGAAAAAAATAATTTCAAGCGTTTTTTTTATATAATTTTTTCCTCTTTCATTTTTAACACTTATTTTTTTTTGCTTTATTGATGATTTTTAAAAAGTCAATTTTTCGATGTTTTCTAGTTCTTTTAGGTAGCCTAGTGAGGAAAACTAGATTTACGCAGTTAAGATTAATAAAAAAAGTTATTAAAATTCATAAAATTTAATTTACAGACTTTATTCAAAAAAACTATTTTGTAAAAATTTTATATGGTGATTTTCCGGCCTAGGCCCGAAACTTTTGCCGACAGGCCTTTTGGGTAGCCTAAAATAGGTATTTCTCTACTCCTATATACGCCAAAGATATCTGGATGGCGCTCGTGCATTATGTTTTATTGATTAGCTCGACTCGTTGAACTTTAATAACCAATTTAGTATCTAAGGGAACTTCTTTTTTGGCCGATTTACTAAGGATTTATTGGCTGGCAATAATTAATGAGCATGAAAAAAATTATAATGAACTTCTTTAAAATTCTTATTGAGAACTATTAAAAATAGTGCAATATTTTTGTGATTAAAATTTCTAATGAAAATCAAAAATTCGAAAACAAAAGTCGAAGTAAACGGGTTTTATTTCAAGGTTGATCGAAGCGCAAAAAGTCACCTTTATCAGTCCTTAAATTTGTAACAGAGCCTTATTACTAGTTAATTTTTTAGACTACTTTGCTTTTAAGGGGTTTTTGCGCTTCGATCAAGGTTAGACGCAAGAGAGAGTGTTCGGAGGAGTAAGAGAGGTAGTTTTTTTGAAATGAAAAGGTGTGATAATTTAGAATGGAAAAAAGCTATTAGAAGGCAGGCGATAAGAGAAGAGAGAAAAGAATAATTTTCTATTTAAATATTATTCTTTAGCGTTATAACAACTGGAATAAAGCTTTATTTTTGAACTTTATCGTTCTATAGAATAGTTTCTTTGGATGGTTAAATAGTTCTAGATTAGGCCTCCTCTTACGTATTAGAGAGCATAAAGCAGTATAAAGCTGCTGAACGCCTCTCCTAAAAAAAAGCCAAAAAAGGGTAGGCGAGATTAGTTATTGTAAAAATTATTTTTTAAAAATCAAAAATAGACGAGCTGAAGGGAGTAAAAAATAGGGAACTTATAACGCCAAGTCTTGCCGAAGTAAGCCAAAACAATAGGTGTAGTTTCCTCAAGAGCTTAAAAAAAGTTTGAAGAAAAAAATCGAGCCGTCCTTTAAACCGGCCCATAAAAAGAGCGGCTGCAATTGTTAATTAAAGACCATACTATCACTCGGATAACCCGTAAGTTTGAGTTCCGCTTACCCGAGAAAGAAACACTACCACAAGAGGGTTTTGAAGAGGCTAATCGCCTCAAAGAGCTAAAACAGGCCGCAATTTTGTGCTTAAAAGTCCAATCTTTTTTACATTACGGCGGGGAGAAGGCCGACCAAAGAATGCGGCAAGCCCTCTAAGATAAAACCTAGCCCAATTAAAAAATAAAAAAAGTTCTAGGGTCTCTAAAGCCTTTAAAACGGTGCCCAGGAGACCCAAAACTAATTGGTTACGAACCTCCACAGAGGCCGACTTTAACCTCAATCCTCCATCTTTATCAAAGTAGCCGCGAACTTTCCAGTCTTGATATTTCCAGCCACCAAGGCCTCCCTAGCCCCCATAAAATTGTAGTGTCTGGTTAAGGGGCCAAAGTTAGTCATAATATGCTCTCCCATAGATTCGACTAAGCCTGGTCGAACTAAGACGTGCTCTAAAACAACTTTACGCGACCTAAGGCTAGGCGCAGGCGGGAGAGGATAATCTAAATAACAAGAGGCTAAGCGCTCGACTAAATTATCTGAACTAGAAAAATAAACGACTATGGGCGTTTGACTAGGAAAGCGAGCGTCAATTTCAAGGAGCCTTAAACGACAGCGCGCTACTATAATCTCCAAATCCATGATCCCGGTAAGCTTTAAGGCCTTAGCCAATTTATGGGCCGCAGCCTTAAAATCTTGCTCAAGATTTTCACTTAAACTCGAAGGGGCTATAACCATACGGCAATCGTAAAAATTATCGAAGCAAAGCTGGGTTACCTCAAAACAGAGAGATACGCCATCCTTAGCCGTTACTTCTAGACTATACGACGGCCCGTCCAAAAACTCTTCTACGACCAGGCCCTTTCTTGAGCGCTCGTCTGGAAAGACCTCTTCGACCTCTTTTGAGCAAAAGAAATGCCTCACCCCACGGCTACCGCTTAAATCGTCTGGTTTGACCATGAAATCCCCAAAGGCCCCGGGCCGCCAGGAGGCTGCGCAGTCAATATTGAGTTCTTGAAAGAGCTTTTTTGATCTAAGCTTAGAAGAACTTATCTCGTAGGCCTCAAAGTCGTGAGCTACTGGGGGGATAATATTAAGGGCCTTAGCCTTATAAAGAGAATTTAAAACAGCCTTATCTTCTAAGGCCGGGATTATCAGATCGAAGTTAGAACAAAGCCGCTCGATCTCTTTTAAGCTTAGGGTCAGCCAGTCGGCTTGAAAAAAGCTGCCAGCCAAATTTAAGGCCGGTGGGTCCTTTTTTCTATCGCATAAAAGTGTCTCCCAGCCAGCCTTTTCGGCCAAATAGAGGACCTCGCCCCCTTGGAGGGCCCCGCCAACGACTAAAAGCTTAAGTCGCAATAGTCTTCCTCGCTTTTTCCAGATATTTTTGGTAATCGAGGATAGGGGCAATCTGGAAGCCAAATTGGCCCAAAAAATGCTTAACCGTTTCGGGCTCGCGGCGCTTGTTGTTAATGTCTAAACTGGTCGAAGCAACGCCGGAGAGCCCCATGGAGGAAGGGATTAAGGAAGTAACCACATTCGCGCCCGATAGGAGCCTAGGAAGTAGCCCGGCTAAACCCTCCACGTCCAAAGAAGCCGCTATTAAGGCCTGGGGGCATAAAAGCCTTAAAACGGCTAAAGAAAGCCTCTCGCGCCAGATAGGGTCTACCCCCTGGCTCGGTGGTAAACCATTGGGGCTAGGCACGTAGGCCATGGCGCGCAATTGAGAAAAGTTAAAAGAACTAATCTTTAAAACTGCTTGGGCTAGATCCTCCAGGCCCTCTCCACAGCCGACCAAAAAACCCTCTTCAACTAAAAATCCTAGCCTTAGAGCCTCGAGTTTACTTTCTAGCCTCTCGTCAAAATCTTGGCCTCGGCGCCATAACTTAAATAAAGCGCGGTTATACGTCTCTTGATAGAGGGCTAGCCACTCTACCCCAGCCTGGCGAGCCCTAGTAAGCATTTGCTTATCAAGAACCCCGGCTGATAACATGACTGGTAGACCAGTTTCCCGCTTAACCCTTGAAATTATAAGGCAAAGATTTTCAAAGCCCTTTTGGTCAATGTAGCTCGGATCTTCCCCCAGAGTTAGATCGATAAGATGAACCCCGCCCTTTTTAAGGGCTAAGGCACAGTTAAGGATTGGCTCTAAAGATAAGCGGTACCGTTCGATATCTTTACGAGAGGTGCGAGAATGGCAAAAGGCGCAATCATTGCGGCAATAGGTGGAAAGATAGATAAAACCATAGAGGAAAACTTTACTCCCAAAAACCTTAGCCCTGACTTGATTGGCCCCCTCAAATAGACGCTGAGCCACTGGCCCAGGTTTAAGAGAAAAAAGATGGCTTAGTTGGTGAGGCTCTAATTGAGCTCCCAAAGGGGCTCCGGATTCAAGACTTTTAAGAGAAATTTCTACCAACTTTTCCACCAAAATTAAACTCTCGCTAGCCTTTATCCTCCGCCCTTTAGCGGCCAAAGCCAGCAACGAGTCTGACTTACTCTCATCTTTAAGCATTTAAATAAACTCCGCTAAAGCCTCAACGGCACGCCCAATAACCGGCCCAAAGAGCGGCCCACCGGAGTTAGCCGATCGAGCCCTTCCAAGGCCATAGCCAAACGCTCAAGGCCAAGGCCTAGGCCCAGCCACGAACCAGAAAACCCCCACTGCGCGTCAAGCGGGTGGGGGCCCATAGAGCAAGAGGCCAATTCTAAACCTTGTTGAGAAACTATATCTAAACTTTGACCGTAAATAGCGCTCTCTACACTCTCTAATCGCCAATTTTTTAGCCCTGCCCTCTCCATAATTAAGGCGCTAAGTTGATTAAGACGATTTAAGCGCTCTTCTAACGGCAGCCCCACTTGGACTAGATTTAGCATAGTAAATTCGCTTGCGTGATTATGGCCGCGACTCTCTTTTCTAAAGCAGGGCCCCAACTCAAAAAGGCCAAAGCCGTTGGGTTTAAGTTTTATTAAATCCAACATAAATTCGTATAAATGCGGGGCCAGCATGGGCCTTAAACAGCGCTTACTATCGAGCCAGTAGACTTGGGAAGAAAAAATGGGGTCGTTTTCTAGCCCCATGCGCTCCAACCTAACCCGGCTCATAATTATAGGGCTAAAGACTTCGATAAAGCCTAAAGAGGCCAGAAGTGTTGCTAGGCTTTGGCTAAGTAAAGAGACCCTAGTTTGGCCACCCTTTAAGGTCATTTCCTCAACCCTCTCTCTCGCTTTTTCAACTAGCCGCTTTTGAAGTAAAGAGAAAGACTTATCGCGAGCGTTCTTATCGGGAAACTCTTTTAAGCTTTCCTGCTCGCTTACTCCCAGATCCCTTAGCCGGCTAAGCTGCTCGAGGGTATAAGGCTCCATCTTAACCGCTCTCACCGTCCGGCCCTACTGGTTCTTTTATACTTAAGAGCCGACCTTGGCGCTTAGAAAAGACAGTGGCTCCGTATTTATCTATTTTCCATTTAGGTACTCCGCACCGAGGACAAAGGGCGACGTATTGTTTAGCTCTTAACCAGCGGGCGGCGCGAGAAGAGCTACAATCGCGGACGTTGACGATAAGCCCGCAGTGAGTTACGGCCTTTATACCAGTGACGGTTAAGCTAACCTTTTTTAATCCGTGAAGCAGACCACTTCTAGAGGGCCAAAGTTTTATCTTATCGACCAAGGCCGAAAGGTTTTGCCTTTTCCTAAAATAGCGTTTTTCTTCGTTCACTAAATCCCTCTAAAAGGCACAAGATAGCGAAACTGGCGGGGAGTCCGGGAGTTCCACCCGGCTATAAGGGTTTAGAGCCCTTGCGATCAGTTCGATCCACCCCCCAAATTATGGTTAGGCCTCTGAAAATAAGCCTAAAAATTAGAGGCCGCGCCCATAGGTAAATTTGGGGCTAGTTTTTTGAAGCTATAAGTAACGCTTTATAAAATAAGATAAAAACGACTCTTTTATTTAGGCCTTTCGCCCACTCCTAGATTAGGATCATTTTCCTCAATTAAGACGTCTTCATCGCCTTCCCCTTCGCCTAAGTGGGCCCCTTGATTTTCAAAGGCCAAGCAACACATTAGTCGCCCGCAAACGCCGCTAATTTTGGCTGTATTTAGGGAAAGGTTTTGCTCTTTGGCCATTCTAACGGAAACGGGACTAAAGGAACTTAAAAACCCGGCGCAGCAAAAGACCCGCCCGCAAATACCCATCCCGCCCAACATCATCGCTTCGAGCCGCACGCCGATTTGGCGCATCTCAATACGGGTTCGGAACCGGCTGACTAATTCTTTTACTAATTGACGAAAATCTACTCTCTCTTCAGCCGTGTAGTAAAAAATAGTCTTAAAATTATCAAAAGTAATCTCCGCGGCCACTAATTTCATTTGGAGACGTTGACTATTTATGCTACTGAGGCAATATTCGTATTCTTCCCTTTCCCTCAATTGGTTCTCGGCCTGATGGGCCAAATCTTGGCGAGTGGCTAAACGAATAACTGAGCGACCGCTTGATAAATAAATGCGTTTAGAGTCGGGATCGTTTGGCCAGAGCACGGATTTGGAGGTGACCATACCCATGCGCATCACCTCTTCATCGTTAATGAGCACCCAATCGCCAATATCAAGCACCAAATCCCGACAATCAAAGGTTAAAATCTTCCCCCCATAACGCAGACGCACACTAACTGTTCGCCTACAAGGTAGATCGAAGACTTTAGGGTTATCGTCTCGCTTAATTTTATGCCCGCGACGCTGGGTTTCGGAACTTTTGGGTTTTATATCCTTTTTTTCATTTATATTCTCAGATTCTATATCCATTAAAACTCCAATATTTAATTTATATATTTTTTTATAATATAATAAAACCAGCCCTGTTAATAGGGCTTTTCGAAGGCTGCCGACCCTTAAACAACCTCAAAGACGGGGCCTTAGGCGCATGAAGATATTATTCTAACACAGCGCGCCAGTAATTTTCAAAAACTAGATCCATTCTAATAGAGCGATCGAGGGCCATGGAGATGGTGGCTAAGGCCTCCTCGTTTTTGGTTAGCTTATTAGCCGAAATAATTTTGGCCATCTCTCTTTGGGACTTAGAGGGCGGAGGGCCGCAAAGGCGTTTATGGTCGTTAGTCGCGGCCAAAATTGCCGAATCGCGCCACCAAAGCCTAAGACAGTTTAAAGTTAAATCTATAAGGGCGTTTTTCTGCTCTACTCCATCGTCAAGCTTTTTAAGCCGCTCGACCTCGTTGGTTAGATGAGTGGTCCAATCTAAAGCGCTTTTAAGGAAACTATCGTGCCCTCGCATTAAAAATAGCCTATCTATCCCCTCCCAGACTCTCCAGGCTTGACCAGCGTCTAAATTTAAAGCCAGACCCAAGGCACCGCCCGAAAGGCCGGCCAAGAGCCTAGACTGCATGGGGCCGAGATTTCTTTCTTTTAAGGCCTCAAGTAAAGTTTGGCGATCAATGGGAGAGGTCTTAAACCTTAGGCAGCGAGACACCAAAGTGGGGAGCATATCAGCTTCGCCTCGAGAGTTTAAGATTAAAACGGTAAAGGGAGATGGTTCCTCCAAAGTCTTAAGCAAGGCCCCGCCACTTTCCTCGCTAAGGCGCTCGGCTTGCCTGATAACGGCAATTTTATATCGACCGTGATAAGGCTTTAGCCTTAAGGTTTTCCTCAGTTGCTTTATCTCGTCGATAGGTATCACCCGGCCGGTCAAACTATTAGGTTCGATTACTATCAAATCCGGGTGTTTAAGTTCGGCTATCAAACGGCAATTAAGGCAAGTAAGACAGGGGGAATGATCACTTTCGGGCTTTTCGCAGTTAATTGCCTTGGCTAGGGCCAGAGAAAGGCTAAACCTACCACTACCCTCAAGGCCAGTTAAAAGTAAGGCGTGGGGAAAACGCCCGCTCCCAATCAACTTGGAAAAGGACTCTTTGATAGAGTCTAACCCTAATAGTTCCCAGCTCATTAGAAAAGCTTAGTTGGAGGAGGTTTAGCTAACTTATCGCTAGAAGAGCTTAAATTAGCCTCGACCGAAGCTGCCTTATTAGAGGGGGCGACGGGCGTAGGACTTAAGGGCGCGGGAGGGGCTGCGACTAGGGGGGGCTGCTCTATATATGAGTCTGGGGGCGGCGTTGGGTAATCGACTGTAGGCTCAAATGATGGCGAATCTGGATAAGCATCTGGATATGTGCCATTATATACGTCTGAGGGCGCTGGTGAAGACGGACCTAGATACGCTTCAGCGACTAAAGCGCCTTTAGGGCCTCTCTTAGGCTCAAAATTCGGGGTACTTAAAAAGAAACTTTCATGAATGCGATCATAAGAAGTCCAAGCCATCGGTTTATCTCCAACCTCATTAGCGATAAAGGCGCTAACCATGTTTAATTGGGCGTCCATATTATCGACATAGTGGAGGACCATGGCCTCTAAGATCTTTGGCGTTACTGGAGAGCCCTTATCGAGCTGACCGTGATGGGCTAAAATCATATGCTCTAAGAGAATAAGTTTTTCCTCGTTAAACCCCTCTCTCCTTTTAGCCGCCTTCTCAATAAAAGAGGCACCCATTTGTAGGTGACCTAAGAGCCTACCACTATGGCTAAAGTCAAAGCTTAAGCCTTTAGGCTCAAGCTCCCAGCATTTACCTAAATCGTGGAGGAGGGCCCCGGTTACGGCTAAGGATTTATTTAAGAGAGCTGGGTAGTGATCGCAGACGTTAGAGGCTAAATTAGCGACCGATAAAGAGTGCTCGGCCAAGCCCCCCTTATAGGCATGGTGAAAAAGCTTAGCCGCTGGCCGGGTAAAAAAGGACCTGGTCTCGGGGCTTCTAAAAATATCTTTTAAAAGCTCTCTATAATCTTCATCTTCCACTTGCTCAATGATTTTAGCGTAGCGTAGCTTAATTTCAGAATCAGTTAAGGCCGCTGATTTAACGAAATCCTCATTGTCGTAACTACCAGGGGCTAGAGGCTCAAAAGAGATGACCTTTAGCTGAATTTGGCCGCGATAGGCATCTACCTGACACTCGAAGGCAAAAACTTGACCCACCTCCAAAACGTCGGCCGCAAGTTCGGCCGCTTCCCAGACCTTAGCCGGAAGAGTCCCGGTGCGATCGCCCAACTCTAAGTTAAGGTAGCTCGAGCATCTTTTGGTTTTAGCCAATTCAAGTCTATTCAGGATAAAAGGATTGACAATAGTCTGCCCCATGGCCAAGCCTTTAAGGTCGCGAATAAATATTTCTTTAGTCATATTCAGGTAGCCTAAAAATATAAAAAAACACAGAGCCGAACAGGAAAATTTGGGGTAAATTTCAGCAAACCCTTATCCAGCGTCCCTCACAGGGGACTCGGAGAAGAATGGCCAAATTTTTCTTCCACAAAAATGGGCTGCCTAAGACTCTGATATCTTAGCTTTCACAACATAGAGGCTAAGAAAGAGTGGGTATTTATTATAGCCCTTTTAGGGCAATAGTAACAAGCTCTCATATCCTTCTGTAGCTTGTCTCAAAAAATATGACCATGTTCTAAGACCTTAAAAGGGCTCTTGTAAGGTTATAATTTAAGAAATCATCCATTTTCCTTTTTTATTGGCCAGCCAGCCAGTTGGTTTAAAGGTTAACAGCCGGAACAGTTGGCTTAACCGCCTAGCCAGCCTCTGTCACCTAATTGCCCAATAGGAAATATTTATTAGCCAGTTGAGGTTAAACCGCCAAAAGACTTAGTTAATGCTAAAAACCAAAGGTGCCCCATTGACCGATAAAAAAAGAGAAAACATTTTTGCTAATCAAATCCAAATATGATATATATAGCGTTGTCGACTACCTCGGTTCGCAAGATAATGCGCCCGCCCCCCAAGGGCCCCTTAAAAAACTAAATTCTCCAAAGCCGTTCGCTTAAATTTAAGCTCTCCGGCAGGTAATTTAGGCTAATAGCTAAAAGACAATCTCCCAGCTAAGGAGCTTATGGTTCTCCATAATAAGGCCGTTGAGACGCTTTATCTACCAATTTAGTTTTGACCTAAATTTTTTTAGAACTCTGTAACACCTACCAAAATCTCTAAAACTTAAAATGGGCCCTGACGCTAAAGACGATTACCTCCAGCCTCCTAAGGGAGTGCGCTTTTCCGCCGATAGTATCTTATTAGCCCATCGCCTCCCGCTAGTTTTAAAAGGCCGAGCGGCTGACTTTGGGTCTGGCTGCGGCGTGGTGGGGCTAGAGGCCTTGCGCTTAGGCCGGCTTAAAGGCTTAGAGACCCTTTTTTTTATTGAGGTTAACCGGGACCTTTATTTTGATAGTTTAACGGTCAATATAAACGATTGGCTAAAGGACTCTTGGCTAGAAAAAAAGAGGAGGGAAGAAGAAGAAAAAATTGGTGATCTTTTTTTACAATTGCGCCCAGTTTTTAGCGACTGGCGCTATTTAAAGCCAGAAGATTTAGGGGGCCTTCTAGACTATATAGCGGTTAACCCCCCCTATTTTCCGCTCCGTTCTAGTGGATTGAGCGCCAAAGCGCGTCAAAGCGCCCGTCACGAAGCCTTTGGCTCTTTAAACGAGCTAATTGAGGCTGCCTCTAGACTCATTAAACCCTCGGCCTTATTGACCATGACCTTTCCGAGATTAAGATTGAGTGAACTCATTAAGAGCGCGGCTAGGCACGGATTTTATCCTATCCGCCTCCATCTTCCGGCCCGGGCCCAGGCCCGGTTAGTTATAATTGATTTTAAAAAATATTAAATAGTGATGCAAATATGTTTGGTTTTTCTTCAGAACAAATAGCCAAGGCCTGCCTCTTAGCGCCGGTCATCCTCTTAGCCGTGACCGTCCACGAATTTAGCCACGCTTTAGCAGCCGCCTACCAAGGCGACCCGACCCCTAAGCAAGACGGCCGATTAACCTTAAACCCATTTCGCCATCTAAGCTTATTCGGGACGCTGTGTTTTATAGCCACTAATTTTATCGGCTGGGCCAAGCCGGTTAGGGTCAATCCCTTAAATTTTAAAAACCCGGCTAAGTCTTTAGCCTTATTAGCCTTAGCTGGCCCCGCCTCCAACATTTTATTATCTTTTTTATGTTTTATTTTGCTCTGGTTAAATCAAAATTATACCCCTTTTGTTGAATTATTGCCCAAATCCCTAAGCCAACCTATTTACCTAATGCTCTTTGTTGGTGTCATTCTAAACGTAGGTATGGCCTTTTTTAACCTCTTGCCCTTTCCGCCCCTAGACGGCTTTAGGGTTATATCCTATTTTTTACCCCTCGATTGGGTGATTGCGGCTGAAAAATATCAACTATTTTTTTTAATAGCCTTGATAGCTTTAATGTATTTTGGATTTTTTAGAATTTTACTAGGTAATCTAACTGATTTTATATTAAAATCATTAATGTAATTATTTTTATAAAACTCTTAAAAACTTTTAGCCTTCTAAAAACCCAAGCGAGACCCTATTTTCCATGCCCGAAGAAATCACTTTAAAACTAGACATCTACGAGGGGCCCTTGGATTTATTATTGCACCTGATTAGAAAAAATAAGGTCGATATTAATGATATCCCTTTGTGCCTAATCACGGCCCAATATTTACAATACCTTGAGCAAATGGAAGCGCTCAATTTAGACGTGGCCGGAGACTTTTTAATCATGGCCGCCACCTTAACCCATATCAAGGCCAAAATGCTCTTACCCTTCCCAAGCGATTCAGAAGGGGAGCCAACTATTGATCCTAGGGAAGAATTAGCCCGCCCCTTAATCGAATACGCTGCCTACCAAGCTGCGGCTGATAACTTAGCCGAGCGGCCCTTACTAGATCGCGACGTCTTTAACCGAGGAGGCTCGGGGACCGAATTTGTGGGCGAATTATCTTCTCTTCAAACCCCTCTCCAATCATCAGAAGTAGCCAGCGGCTCTCTATTTGAACTGATGGAAGCTTGGAACAACATAATTGGGCGAGTTAAAATTGAACAAAAGGCCCTATCATTTAAAATCGAAACTAAGACCATCGGCCAAAGGCTTGAAGAAATTAGGCTTTTTCTACTGGAAATTAAGACCTCCCACTTTGTCGAGCTAATACGCTCGGCAGCCAATCGCTTCGAGCTGGCCTTAAGCTTTCTAGCCGTTTTAGAGTTGGCTAGAACGGGCTTTCTGCGCCTCTACCAAGATTTAGAGCAAGAAAGGCGCGGGCCAGCCCTTTTTTTGGCTGACCCTGGAGCCAAAACCTCAGCTGCGGCTGAGCTGGATTACCGCTAATGTCCCCCCTTCCCTTTATAGGCCGTACCAGCCCTTCTGGAGGCCCAGCGCACGTTGAGATTTTAGCAGCGCCTTGTATTTGCTTTAAGGTGCCCTTTAATTAGGTTTTTCAAATTGCCATGGGAGGGCCAACCATTAGCCCATATTAAGTCTTTGTTCAGTTAAGCGGGAAGTGAAAAAAAGGTCTTGAAGGGGCCTGGTGAATGGTTACCCTTTATATAGGCTAAAGGGTAGTAAAAGTCAATTAAAATAATATTTTCAATATGTTAAGGAGAATAATGAATCTAAAAACTAAAATTGAAGGACTTTTATTTGTTTCCGACATCCCCCTAAGCCTAGAAAAGCTAGAGGAAACCCTTGAGGAGGAAATCGACCGCAAGGAGTTAGAAGAAGCGCTAAAAGAGCTAACGGAAGAATACTTAAGCCAAGGCCGGGCCTTTGTCCCCCAACCGGTGGCCGGCGGCTATCAGTTCCGCACTAGGCCCGAGATAGCCCCTTACGCCATAAGACTTAAAAAAAAGACTCCTTCCAAACTCTCCAAGGCCGCTTTAGAGACCTTAGCCGTTATCGCCTACCGCCAACCAATTTTAAGGGCCGAGATAGAAAAAATTCGGGGCGTTGAAGCTAGCGGGGTCCTCAGGGCTCTGATGGATAAAGATCTAGTTCGCGTTAGCGGTCGCCGCGATAGCCTTCCAGGGAAGCCCGCCCTTTATTCGACCACCGATAAGTTTTTAGAGACCTTTGGGCTTTCAAGTTTAAAAAGTCTTCCGACCATTAACGAGATCCAAAATTTTTGCCGCGAGGCCGAGCCGCGCCTATTTTAAAAAAAAACCTCCCGAAAGGAGGCTTAGTAGCTTTAAAGTGTCCGTTCACAAATGTGAACGTTTAAGGGCCCGTTCACAAGACAGAACGCTGCGGTGCCAAGCCTATTGAAAGGGACGACACATCCCGCAGCAATGTAGCCCCCTATAGGTGCTTAGTAATTTTAACATTGATCGTAGCGCAAAAAGTCCCCTTTATCAATCCTTAAATTTGTAACATAGCAAAATTACTAGTTAATTTTTTAGACTATTTTGATTTTAATAGGTTTTTGCTCTTCGATCAACATTAATCATAATTAAATTATATGGTTGGAGCAGAGAGCTAAGTAGAAACGTTAAAAGAACTAATGTTAAAAACTTAAGGGTATGCTAAAACTTAATTACAACTTGAAAGTCGCTACCAGCCGCAACGTGGGGAAAAAAAGACTTGGTGAACGGTTACGCTTTAAATAATAAAAAAACGCTTAAATATCTTTTACTAGGGCGATTTCCTTACAATTTGGATAATGAACGCAATTAAAACAAACCGCCCAAATCTTTTGAGGTAGACTATCTAAGCTAACCTGGCGATAACCAAGTTTGATGAAAAATTCTGGGACAAAGGTTAAGACGAACATTTTTTTTACCTTTAGCCTGGCTGCGTCTTGCTCGGCCTTTTCGGCCAAGGCCCGGCCCAGGCCTCTAGAACGCGAATTTTCTTCAACCGCTAAAGAGCGCAATTCCGCTAAGTCCTCCCAGGCCACTTGCAAAGAAGCCGTCCCGGCTAAGCGGTCGGCAAATCTTTCGTCCTCGGCTACGTAAAAACTTTGTAGCATCTCGTAGAGGTTCACGTAACTGCGAGGTAGTAACAATCCTTGAACAGAGAAACGCTTTAATATTTCGTAAATAGCCGGCACATCCTCGACATGGGCCTTGCGAACCCGGCAAGACATCCTTCGCTCCAAAAGCGCGGCCTAAGGACGGCCGAATTGATAAAGATTATAAAACATCGGCACCATAAGCCGACGAAATAAAGAGTTTAAATCAAAGGCCGAAAAAAAGAAAGACTTTTAAAAACCAAATACCCAAATATAGGAAAAAAAACAACCGAGAGAGTTTTGATGACCTGCGGCCCTGTGATAGAGCTAAAAGATATAGTCTTTAAAAGAAGGGGAGAAACCCTTATTGATAAGCTTAATTGGCTAGTCTTACCCGGACAACACTGGGCCTTAATCGGCCCTAACGGAGCGGGTAAAACTTTGCTTTTAAGGCTAGTAACCGGCTATCTGTGGCCTAGCGACGGAGAAATTACTATCTTGGGACACAAACTCGGAGAAATAGATCTGAGGCTTTTAAGAAAAAGCATCGGCTGGGTCTCGCAAGCTCTAGCCGATTTAATGCCCCAAAACCTCCCGCTAAACGAAGTGGTCCTAAGCGGACCTAAAGCCTCGCTAGGTCTTTACGAAGCCGCGCCTAAAAAAGACCTCGAACGAGCCCAAGCTCTTTTAGGCCAGTTTGGGCTTATTAATATGCAAAATCGAGCTTTTGGCTTACTGTCCTCTGGAGAGCGCCAAAGGGCCTTACTAGTTAGGGCCGTCATGGCTAAAGCCTCGCTTTTAATCTTAGACGAACCGATGAGTAATCTAGATCTAGGCGGGCGAGAACTCTTTATTAAGTTAGTTACCAGCCTCGCCTCTGGGCCCAATAGCCCCACGGTTGTACTAACCACCCACAACATCTCCGAGCTTGGCCCTTTTATCACCCATGCGGCCATAATTAAAAAGGGCCGGCTAGTAAAAGCCGGGTTACTAGAAGAAACTATTACCACCAAATGGCTAAGCCAGGCCTTCGATTTGCCGCTGTGCGTGGAAAAGACCCCCAACGGGCGCTATCTGGCTTACTTAAAATAGCTGCGACCTTATTTAAGTTAATCCTGCTGGTCGACTAGTGTACGTTCACCAATATGAACGTTTAAGGGCCCGTTCACAAGGAAGAACGTTGCGATGCCAAGCCTATTGAAAGGGACGACCCATACCACAACAATGTAGCCCCCTATAGGAGCTTAGTAATTTTACCATTGCTCGAAGCGCAAAAAGTCCTCTTTACCAGTCCTTAAATTTATAACATGGCCCATTTTCTCTTTATTTTTTTACAATTTTGCTTTTAAGAGGTTTTTGCGCTTCGATCAACATTAATCCAAGTTAAAATATATGGTTGGAGCAGATAGCTAAATAGAAACCTCAAAAGAATTAATGTTAAGATCTTAAGGGTAGGCTAAAACTTAATTACAACCCAAAATCCCGTGAAATTATGGCTACATTTCGCTAATCCAGTTAATAGACCGATTTCATTAAGTATTTTTTTTTCAAAAACTCTTGACTTTCTTTTTTGTTATGGCTA
>JAITQT010000074.1 GCA_031288745.1 Deltaproteobacteria bacterium | reverse complement strand
CCAGGCCAGCGGGGTAAGATGATTTGTCTCGCCGTGGCCCAGGCTGGCGAACAAATCCAGCGCTACATATTAGCTAAGACTTTACTTAGCTGCGGCTTAGCTCTAGCCTTAACCAGCATATGTTACGCCTTTAAAGTAGATTTTGCAGCTAGCTGGGGCATCTTCGCCTTCCTTCTTTGTTTTATCCCAAACTTAGGCCCCCCTTTAGCGGTGGCCCCGCCATTTTTGGTCTGCCTTGTGCAATACGGCACTTCTAGAGCCCTTTGGTTACTAGCGGTGCTAAGCCTTTTAGAAGCTGTTTACGGCAACTGGATAGAGCCCTTAATCCTGGGCCGAAGCGTTCACCTATCCCCAACGGTCACCTTATTATCCTTTCTCTTTTGGGGCTGGCTCTGGGGCGGTGTGGGCATGGTTTTGGCCGTGCCTTTAATGGCTGCCGTCAAGTGTAGCTGCGATAACTTTAAATCTTTAAAACCCATCGGCACCCTTATGGGCAATTAATATTTAAGCCAAAATTGGATTCATGCGGACGAACAAATGGGCCGGAAAATAACAGAGCTTCCTTTAAAGCTAGCTAAAGAAATCTGCCTAAAATTAATCGAGCGCGGGCTCTTAGCCGCTTCCAAACTTCCTTCTACCTTGGAAACGAGCGCTAAATCACTTAGCGATCTCTTATCAGGCTCCCCCTCGCCCCCAGCCTTATCTTTAGCTGGGCAATTAACGCTTAGGTTAATTGAGCGCGGTAGGATTGGTAGCTGCGCTGCGGCCATAGAAACCGTAGTCAACTTAACCGAAACTATGACTACCCTTTCTAGTCAAGCTAAATCAGCTCAAATAAGTCAAGCTCTAACAGCTGCGGCCGAACTAACTTCTAAGCTCTTAGAAACAAACTCCATAAGTTTTAACCAAATTTCCCAAACCTTGAGCCAACTAACCCAAGCGGCTTTAAGGGCCATTGAGCCCAATTAATCATACGACATTGAGGCTAAATCACTTTAGGTTTTTTAGATATTTTTAGGATAATAAATGGTCCTCTTTAATACCTCCCAATCCTTAACCGACGAACAAAAGGCCGTAGTCGAAGCCCCTGAAAATATACTAACCGTGACCGCCTACGCCGGGACCGGCAAGACCTCAACCCTAAAGGCCTTTGCCCAAGCTAGAGCCAAAGAGAGTATGCTCTATCTGGCCTTTAACCGCTCTATGGCCGAGGAGGCTCGGGCCTCATTTAGCTCGCAAACTAACGTCGAAGTTAGAACTATCCACAGCCTCGCCTTCCAACAATGCGGCCGCCCCTATAAAAATAAACTAGGATCGCTTAGGGCTATTGACATCATCCCTTTCATTCAATCCTTAAACATACCGCGTCAAAACCTTTACCTCGTGGCCAAGGTTATTTTGGAAGCCTATTACGATTGGTTGATTAGCTCTCAGAGCACCCCCCTGGCCTTTTTCAAATCATATAAACCCAGACTAACTGCTATAGCTAACCTTAATAAACTTAAAATAGGCGAAATAATCAAAGCAGTCGAAGCCCTCTGGCAAGCCTCCATAGATGGTTCTCTACCCATGCCCCATAACGGCTACCTTAAGCTATTTCAATTATCAGATAAAAGATGCCTTAAGTACTTTGACCGCATCCTCATTGACGAGGCCCAAGATCTAAACGATTGCATGATAGATGTGGTGGTTAACAACCAATCTAAAAAAGTCTTGGTGGGCGACCCTTATCAACAGATCTACGCCTTTAACGGGGCGGTTAACGCCATAAAAAAAACAGTTGAAAATGGGGCGGCCCGCTACTATTTAACTAAAAGCTTTCGTTGTCCGGCTAAGGTAGCGACCATAGCCAACCAGTATTTAAAACTCCTTGAGGCCCCCAAACCATTTAGCAGCGCGGTGACGGACGCTAATAGCCGGAAGAGAGTCTCTAACCCCCCCTCTATGTTAATCATCGCCCGCACCAACGCTGGGATTTTTGACTTTGTGGCTACTAATAATAATATCTTAGGCAAAGTTTATTACTTCGGCGGCTTTGATAGCTACGATTTCGGAACCATTTTAGATATCGTTAAACTTGGGATAGGAGAAATAGATACCATCAAAGACTCTTTAGTTAAAAGATTTAAAAACATGGATGAACTAGAAGAATACTCCGGCGGGGTTAACGACGTAGCCACCAACACTAGAATCAAGATAGCCAAGCGCTACAATAGACGTGTCTTTACGATATATAAAGAAATGGTCAAAAATGTTGGCCGCAATACCTATGACTCTAACCTCTTAGTCTCCACGGCCCACAAAATAAAGGGGCAAGAGCATGTGGAAGTAGCCCTCTTAGACGATTTTGCTTCGGTTAAAACCATAGTCGAGACGGCCCTGGCCATACAAAAATCCAAAGGAAATAATGAAAGCAATTTTAGCCCGCCGCCCTTTCGCCTCTCTCTTGAAGAGCTAAGACTCTTATACGTTTCTATCACCAGGAGTAAGCATAAGTTAGAAATACCTCCCAAGTACCATTTAGACGACGAGTTAATAAAAAAATTTACTTTTCTAAAACAACAAGGCTTCGTCGACGTACGCGACGAGGCCGGAACGCTATGAAGAGCAACTATTAAGCTAAATTATTTTAAATCAATAACTCCAACCAATTGTCATCCCCTATAAGCTCTCCTTGAGTCTCAATATCCCCAGCTAAGCCAGTATCTATTTTTAACCAGGGCCCGCCAAATATTAACGGCCGGCCCAGGGTGGGATGAGTAAACTTAAGCCCGCTGGCTCTTAACATTAGCCTTGGGGCAGACAATCCTCCGTAGAGGTGATCGCCTATAATAGGGTAGCCTAAATAAGCCAAATGAAGCCTAATTTGATGGGTACGGCCCGTTAAGGGCTGGGCTAAAAATAAGACTTCGCCCTCACCACTTTCAAGGACCGTAAAATCAGTCTCAGCCTCGTAGCCTGGCCCACTATCTTTAGCTACATATGAGCCGCTAATTTTAGTAATTTTGGCCTTAACTTTTTTAGTAGTCCAATTAGGTTTACTACCAGAGGCTAAAGCCAAATAGCGCTTTTTCACTTTCCCGCTTTCAAAGGCCTTACCCAAGCGCGAGGACGATAAACGGTTGACGGCCAGTATTAATAAGCCCGAGGTGGCTGCGTCGAGGCGATGGGGAAGCCTTAAGGTAAGAGAGGTATATCTTTCCATGGCCGCCAAGACGTTATTGTGGGCGTCGCTAGGCACTCCCTGCGAGGGGGGGCCGGACTCCTTAAAATAGATTAACAAATCTTCGTCTCGGTAGATAAGCCTTTTTGGATTGATCTGGTAAAAAATAGTCGGCCTATAATTGGGTAGGTTCAACCTAAAATTTCCTTCGGGGAGCTTTAAGTTACAATCTAAACAGAGCCTATCATTTAGCCAAAAAGAACCGAAGGTAATGAGTTCATTAGCTTCAATTTCACTTAAAGAGGTTAATTTAGATATTAGCCGCCAAGGCTTTTGGCCTAAAAACTGACTAGGGACGAGGCCCAGCCTAGCTGAGTCAGGCCCGCCAAAAGGGGGCGGGCCTGAAGGAGGGAGGGGCCAGGGCGTATCAAATAAGCTTGAAAGAGTCTTTTGCTTTAAATAGCTAGCTAAGCTCATAGCTCGACTTTTAATTTAGGCCCCAAAGAGGCCTCCCTTAAATTTAAATCCACCCCTCTAACACTAATTTCCACTCCCTCAGCCGCAGCCCGCCTTAAAGCCGCCCCCCACTTTGGGTCTATAAAATCGGCCGGGCTAAAGACTTGGGCCCCAGCTCTTTGAACCATAACTAACAACAAGGCCCTTCGGCCTTGGCCAGTAAGAGAAATTAATTGCTCTAAGTGCTTAGTCCCCCTTAAGCTAACCGCATCGGGAAAATAGGCCCGGCCGTCTCTAACTAGAGTCGCGCTCTTAACTTCAACCCAAATCTCTTCCCCTGGCTGACCATTGAGGGCCTCTGATGTAACTAAGAGATCTAAACGGCTAGCCCCTAAGCGGGCCTCGCGTTTAACTATGGCTTTTTTAGGAAAGCCTTCCATAACCCCGGCCTCAAAGGCGAGAAAGGCTAGTTTATTGGGTAATAGTGTGTTTAAGCCGACTAAGCCATCCTCCATAGCAATCATCTCCCAAGAAAAGGGGTAGCGGCGCTTAGGATTTGGACTTTGGCTAAGATAAACCGGCCGGCCAGTCTCGGAGCAATCAAGCATAGAGCCGGTGTTAGGAGTGTGGCAGGTTACTATTTGACCATCGTTAAGCTCAACGTCGGCTAAAAAGCGCTTATAGCGCTTAATCAATCGGCCTTCGATTAAAGGCGGCCAAGAAAGGGCTATCTTTTTTTCCATTTCTAGCCCCAGAAGCCCTCTAAGGCCTTAAGCACTACCTCAGCTTTAGCTGAGAGCCGCTCGGCCTCAGGACACTGGCCCCTAAACCAGGTCCTCTGGCGCTTAGCTAAGCGCCTGGTACGGATAAAAGTTTGTTTTTTAGCTTCATTCATAGTTAGATTTCCTAAGATAACTTCCACGCTCTCCAAATAGCCCACCGCCTTAAGCGGTTTAATTTCTTTTGAATAACCCTTTAATAAGAGATTTTCAGTTTCCTCAATTAGCCCTCGATTAAACATCTCCTCAGTTCTAGCTTCTATTAAACCATCTAACTCTTTAACCTCGCGCTCCAAAACTATAGTTTTAGTTTCAAAATAGCTCTCTCTTAAGCCGTGTCTTTCTTGAAAAATAGAGATACTTTCCCCCGTAAGCTCAAAGAACTCCAAGGCCCTCTCCACTCTTGTGGTATCGCCTCTTTTTAAACGCTGGGCCGTTAAAGGGTCTATTTGACTAAGTAGAGCGTAAAGATCTTCTCCTTTTTTAGCCCTCTCCCTCAATTGCGCCCTTAACCCATCATCTCGCCCAGGTCCGTCGAATAAGCCTTTAGTTAGGCTTCTAAGATAGAGCCCCGTCCCGCCCACGACCAAGACCGGGGTTCCTTGGACCCCCAAGGTCTCAATTAACGGCCGAGCCAAATTAATATAGTCAGCCGCGCAAAAGTGATCAGCGGGATCTAAGATATCAATTAAGTGATGGGGGACTTTCGCCCGCTCAGCTAAGCTAGGTTTAGCCGTGCCAATATCAAGATAGCGGTAAAAGGAGAGGCTATCGGCGTTAACAATATTAGCCCCGAGCTTAGAAGCGCAATAGAGGGCTACGGAACTTTTACCTACACAGGTGGGGCCGGCGATAACGGCTATCTTTACTTTAGGAGTCATCTTTAAAGATTATGGGGAGAGACTAACCAGTCTGAACTTTCGTCTTTTAGAACGCTTGGGGGCTTCGATTTAAATTTAAGGCTAACTAAAGTAGCCCTATCTATATTTTTATTATCCTCTCCTTTAAATAACACTTTAGTAGTTTATATCATCAATCTTTCTTAGTAGCGCTATCTTGATTTTTACCATCTTCTCTCTCTTTTTCTATCTCAGCCTGTGCCTTTCTAGTAAGTTTAGAGAGAAATATCCCCACCCAAGAAAGGCCCAGCCCCAAGGCAACTGGTAAGGCCAAGGTGCCAAAGAAAAAACCAAAGGGTTCTCCAATTCTATATCTTATGACTACAATACAATAAACTGCGCTAGATATAAATAAAGCCATAATTTTAAGAACTAAGGGCCATAAAGGAAGATTTTTAACATTCTTGGGCATCTTTTGGCTGTTTTGGACCGCAATTTTAAGGGCCGTCAGATTGGCCTCTATTAAAAAGGCACCCATTAGGCTGCCCACGGCCCACTGCCACCCTTTAAAAAATAATAGGGTTAAAGCCAATAAAAATCCGATAATCCTAGCTACGGCTCTAACGGTACGGACCGCTAATAAAATGACCAAGTAACCCAGGGCGGTCTTTTTCTCAGAGGCGCTATTTTCCATCATCTTCATCGTTACTCTTTGCTTCCCTTTCCAGGCGCTCGGTGAGGATAAAAACATTTTTAAAACCGGCCGCAATCCCCATAAGTAAACCTATTAAGGTTAGCCACGGTTTAGTACCCAAGCGCGAATCAAGCCACCATCCGGTCACAAAGCCCAAAACGATGGCTATAACCAGCGACAGACCAATAGATGAGGCCGTGGACATAGCCTTAATTAGACCAAATGATGGTCGAGTCTTTTTCTTTTGCACTTCATTAGGCCCTTGCGAACTCATATTATTAGCCTAACAAGCCGAGCAGGGGCAGCTATCTCTTTGCGAGAGGCCTTTTAAAATGGCACAATCGGCAATAGAGCCACCGTGACAGCAGCCTTTGAGGGTAATTAAGTTTTGCCTTAACCGGTTAACCGAATCAATTTGGGTCTCAAGCTTGGCGATTAAAGAGTCGATTAAGTTATCAACCGGAGCGCAATTACCCTCAGGGGCCTTTCTTAGCTTAATTAAAATCTTAACCTCGGCTAGGGAAAAGCCGTGATATCGGCAGTGCCTAATAAATTTAAGTCGTTCGAGGTCTTCTGCACTATATTCACGTTGGCCGCTTAGGCTCCTTGGCGGGGCCTCCAATAAGCCAAGTTTCTCATAATACCTAATGGTCACCACCTTAGAGTCGGCGGCTTTGGCTAAGGTTCCAATCTTCAATTTAGCCTCCTTAACGCTGAATAAAAAATAATTTTGATTTTGACCAAAAAAAAACCTTGACCCTATAGTAACTATAGGCGTTATCTTTGTCAACGATCCTAAGAGTCATTTTACCCTAGCAACGGCCAAAAATTTTAGTGAATATTTATAGTTCTTTACATAAAAATTACCATCTAAGGAGGATTTATGAAGCAAGTTTGCGCTATTTGTGGTCACATTCACTCAGGCGAATCCCACCACATTGAGCCTTTAGCCCTAGGGGCCAAAAAAACCGACACTTTGAGTAGTTCTGATAAGGGCCCAAACGGCTCTGGCGGGAAAAAGAAAAAGCCTGACGAGGATGAGCAAGCAGCCAATCTTGGGCCCGAAGGCGAGATAGCGAATAATCTCATTTCGGGCCAAGCCGCCAATATCCCTAAAATACCAATTAAAAAGGCCTGCTGCCCTAATTGCTCGCAAGCGGTTGAGAGCGAGCCCTCTCAACCAGCCTTTATGGAAGAGAGCGAGGCAAAAGGGCCCTCAATTTTTAGATTAATCATCGCCTCCGTTTTAGGAGTGGGCTGCGAATTACTATCCTTAAACGAGGCCTCCAAACTCTTAGTCATTGCCGTAGCCGTAGCTGCGGTAGCCTTAGGGGGCATAGACGGCTGGCTATTAGGCTGGCAGAATTTAATAAAAGATAAAAAACTTGATATCGCCTCTCTTATGGCCGTAGCCGTAACGGGAGCGGTTCTTATCGGCGATTACGCTGAAGGGGCCCTAGTTTTAGTGTTATTTACTCTAGCCGAAAGGCTTGAAGACAGAAGCGTTGCCAAAGCCGGGCGAGCCATATCGGAACTATTAAAAATGGCCCCAGAAATGGCTAACGTCAAAAATGACGACGGCTCTTTCGCCCTAAAACCTTCCCAAAGCGTACCCGTCGGGGCCATAGTTAGAGTTAAGCCAGGGGAAAAACTATCTTTAGACGGGCGAGTGGTCAAGGGGTTCTCGGCCATAGATCAAGCCCCTATTACCGGAGAGAGCACTCCGGTGGATAAAGGTCCTGGCGGTGAGGTTTTTGCCGGCACTTTAAATATTTCTGGGGTTATTGATTACGAGGTGACGAAAGCCTACGGCGATTCGGCCTTAGCGAGGATAGTTAAGAGCGTTAAAGAAGCCCGCCTAGCAAAAGCTCCGGTGGAGCGCTTTGTCGAGCGCTTCGCTAAATATTACACCCCGGCCGTCTTCGTTTTAGCCATCTTAGCCGCCGTTTTGCCCCCGCTTTTATTTAATCACCCTTGGCGCGATTGGATCTACCGAGCCTTAGCCTTATTAGTCATCTCCTGCCCATGCGCCCTGGTTATCTCCACGCCCGTTGCCATCGTTTCAGCCATGGCTGCGGCCACCAAAAAGGGTATGTTAGTTAAGGGTGGGGCTTATTTAGAGCTTGGCAGACGACTTATAACCATCGCTATGGATAAGACCGGCACCATCACCAAAGGACGCCCCGAAAGGACCGATTTTTTACCTCAGCCTGGCTTTGCCCCCACTCAAATTGATAGGCTCTCCGCCTCCTTAGCCGCCCTCTCCTCTCACCCCATTTCCACAGCCATCGCCAGGGCCTCGAACTTTCAAGGGGCCGAACTTATCTCTTTAGAAGATTTTACCGACCTTCCCGGCCAGGGGCTAAGCGCCGTCTATGAGGGACATAAGTTGATACTTGGCAATTTAGCTCTAATGAAGGCCAACGGATTAGACAACCCGCAGGCCGAGCAAATTTTTGAAAATCTTTCTTTGGAAGGTAAATCGGTAGTCGGTTTTATGGATAATGGAAGGCTTAGCCTCATTGTAGCCACTGCCGACGCGATTAAAAAAGATAGCCTTATAGCTATAAAAGAGTTAAATGAGCTAGGCCTAAACACTGTTATGCTAACTGGAGATAACGACTCTAGCGCCTTAAATGCTTGCCGCCTAACGGGCATAACTGATTATAAAAGCTCTTTAATGCCCGAAGACAAACTTAAGGCCATTAAGGAATTATCTGCCTTTGGCCCGGTGGGTATGGTCGGAGACGGAGTTAACGACGCCCCGGCCCTAGCCCAAGCGGACGTAGGTTTTTCCATGGGCGCGGCCGGCACGGGCGCGGCCATTGAAACTGCTCAAGTGGCTATTATGGACGATAGTCTTTCTAAAATTCCTATTTTTATTAAAATTTCTAGAAAAATACACTCCATTCTATGGCAAAACATCATTTTTATCTTGCTCATTAAAGCCAGCTTTATCGCCGCCACCCTCTTAGGCCGTACCGCTATGTGGATGGCCGTCTTAGCCGACATAGGCGTGTGCCTAATCGTCATTTCTAATAGCCTAAGGCTTTCGGACCAAAAATAGCTCTAAAAGTAAGCTCAACTTGGGCCGCCGCCGATAGAGGCCTAAGCCGGCTAACCATGGCATAATTTTAAATATAAACTTAAATTTTTAATTTATCAAAATCGTAACCGTTAACAAAGTCTTTTTTTCCCACGTTGCGGCTAGTAGCGACTTTCGAGTTGTAATTAAGTTTTAGCCTACCCTTAAGAGCTTAACATTAGTTCTTTTGAGGTTTCTACTTAGCTCTCTGCTCCAACCATATATTTTAACTTGAATTAATGTTGATCGAAGCGCAAAAAGTCACCTTTATGAGTCCTTAAATTTGTAACAGAGCCGTATTACTAGTTAATTTTTTTTATTATTTTGATATTAAGAGGTTTTTGCGCTTCGATCAATGTTAAAATTACTAAGCTCCTATAGGGGGCTACATTGTTAAGGTATGTGTCGTCCCTTTCAATAGGCTTGGCACCGCAACGTTCTCACTTGTGAACGGGCCCTTAAACGTTCACATTTGTGAACGGACACTTAAAATCAGTCCAAAAAAAAATTAGCCTTTTAGTGGATCACTTTCGCTGAGCGAAATTAGGCTTTTTGGTATACTTTTCTTTGAGCGCTTCTAAAGACATAAGCCGCGAGCCTAAAAAAATCGTAACCAAGGGCCTCGACTAGGCCTTAGCCAATTTTTCTTCAAAAAAAATCCAGCTAGTTTCGTAATCTCTTTCTCTATCGCAATAATCAAATGGGGCCAAGTATTCTATTTTTCTATGGACCAGATCGCCAGGTAAGGTTTGATCGTAAAGAGTTTGGCTAAAAGTTGCGCTAGAAGAATTTTTGTTAGAAGCTTCTTTAATCTCTTCCCACTCCTTACGCCTAAAGCCCACCCCAATAAGACTACGGTTATTGGTAAAGACTATGCGGCCGTTTTGGTCATACCAAGTATTTTTTTCGTAATCCTGAAGCACTGGAAACTGAACTCGGTAAATTGTTTTAAGTTCAGATAGGGTCAGGCCCAAACCCATGGCCGTTAAGACGTCAATTTCTATTAGGGCCTGACGCCGCTCAAAGTCTGAGCGTAAAGGGCTATCCCAAGACCAGTGCGGGGTAAGAGTGGCCAATCTTTGAGGGCTTAAGCGTTTATCAACTTTACTCCAACCATCCTCCTTAGGCTTAATGGAAAATTCGGTTAAAGTTTGCGCCCAAAGGGCGTCGTAGGGTTTGGTTAAGCAATTGAGTAAAATTGCCCGAAGGGCTATCGTTTTTTGAAAAAAAGGCCCTTCTATCATTGGTAGGTTTGATAAGACGTCGAAAAGAAGATGGGTCTTACCTATCGTTTTTATAAAATAATCAAAGACAATCGAGGCCATGGTCCCGGCCCAAAGGGCTATCTTTTCTTTAAAAGCTAACCCTGTTAACGTACAAATATGAGTAGACTGGGGAGGGGTCACGGCCGTGATTAAAGTGCGTTCGCTGTTGGGCGCTAACATCATTCTAGAGATAATATGGTATAGTTCATGATATTTAGGCCCCCAAGGTGTTTTTGGGATGCGGCTAAAGTATTTTTCCCTATCGTTAGGGGCGTAGTTAAGCCGAGGTAAATAATCTATAGTAATCGTCTCTAAATCTATCTTGTCATAGTCGCTATTTAATTTACATATCTTGCGCGAGCATTTAAACAAAGGGTTGGCCACTCCTATATGGGGCCCGGAGTAGATAGTAGCCGTAAGGTCTTTTGGAAAACCTACTTGGCGCTTAATAAAACCATCTTTTTGGGCCTTGGTTTCGTCCCACATTACTGTTGAAAAAACTTGCCCTTCCAGATCGCCTAAAGTTTGGCCTACGCTCCCAAAACGCTCCAAAACTTTTAAAAGCTCTCTCGCATGTATGGCCGGAAGGCGCGCTTGCT
>JAITQT010000070.1 GCA_031288745.1 Deltaproteobacteria bacterium | reverse complement strand
GATTTCAATTAGGCCGTCGAGGAGCGAAAGGGGCTTTAAGGTAAGAGAAATTTCTTGGGCGCTCAAAAAAAGGCCTGATTTATCTCTTATTTTTAACCCTTTTAGGGTTAATGAAGAGGGTATCGGGCCCTTAATCTCATCATAGTTAATTTCAAGGCCGCTTGCAGTCGCGCTCTTTAAGGCCTCTTGGGCTATTAGGTTTAGAGCGTAATCGCTTCTTAAGAAAAAGAAAGTGGCTATTAAGATAATAAGAAAAAGGCTAAAGACCATAAGCGCAATCTTAAAGGCCTTTTTAAAAGAAAAGCCCCTTACTTTATTTTTAGCGACCTTGGGAGCAGCCATTAAAAACTCTGCCCCAAACTAAGATAAAGTTGGAAGGGTTCGTCCTCAGCCCTTGGGGTCAGAGGGGTGGCCACATCGAGCCTAAAGGGCCCGATGGGGGTGTAATACCTAAAGCCTAGGCCCCCGCCCCAGAGAAAATCTTTACCTAAGGCCGAAAGAGTGGGTTGTTCGTAGACCATACCCCCGTCTATAAAGGCGGTTAGGCCCATACTCTCTGAAAAGCGCCACCTTAATTCCACGCCCACTTCGCCCACGGCCCCTCCGCCAGTGGGTCGCCCTCGAGCATTTTTAGGTCCGATAGATTGGTACTCGTAACCCCTAACTGATTTACCGCCCCCCCCAAAGAATCTAAGCGAGGAGGGTAGAAACGAGGGGCTAGAGCCTGAAATTGCCCCCACCGTGCCTCGGGCGGCTAAGATTAACTTTTCCGGGCCCATTAAGAGCTTATACCAATTAGCGTCAAAGCGATATTTTAGGACCTTAAAATCTTCAGCGTAATGACCAAAATATGGGCTTAATAAAAGAGATAACCTCATGCCTTTAGTCGGGTCAAGGTAGCTATTGGCGTTATTCCATTCTACAGACAGAGGAAGGCCTATAATAGAATATTGACGCCTTTCATCAAATTCTTCTTTTAGAGAGCCAGTTTCTAAGCTAGCTCTAACTAAAGCCTTAAGGTGGTTATTAAGCTGCCTTTCCACTCCAGCTGCTGCTGATAGAGAAGTAAGAGTGTAAGAGTCGGCCTTTTCGTTTAAAGCGGCTGCGTCGAATAAAAGGGTTTGACGAGGGTTACCCCAAAAGTAAGGCCTTTGATAAGAGGCCCCCAGCTGCTGCAAATCACCCCAAACTGGTAAATCTACGTTTAGCTTATCACCCCAGCCGGTTAAGTTGCGGTGCTCCCAGCTAAACTCCACTCCTGGGCCAAAGTCGCTATCATAGTTAACCGAGCCGCTAATAGTCCTTCTAGGGGCGGCCTCTAAACTTACTAGCACCCCGCGCCTACCGCTTTGGTCATCATTGGGATTCATCGTAATTTCAACAGATTTAAACAAACCCGTTTGTAGTAATGTCTCTCTATAGCGGTCAACTAACTCTTGACTATAGTTTTGCCCTGCTTTCCAGGTGAGGTTATTTCTAAGATAACCCTCCTTAACTCCGCTATCGCCTGAAAAGCTAGGCTCCCCGATAATCACAAAGGGTCCGGGATAGAGAGCGATGTGAGAGTGTAAGGTTTTGGTGGCCGGATCAATAGTAAACCTTGAGGCCGTGATTTTAGCTAGTGGATAGCCCTTATTTTTCCAAAGGCCTTCGAGCCTATCGACGGCGTCTAAAACGGTGGCGGCCACGGCCGGGGCACCAGGTTTAAGGCCTGCGGCCTGAAGATCGATAGCCGGGCAAGGTGGGGCCCCAGGCGGGGCAGGGCAAAGGGGTAGGGTTATTGATTGTTTTTTTGTTAAATTATCCCCATTAGTATCATCGGGGGGTGGCGTTTTGGTTAGCTCGATGTTAGCGTTAGCGAGAGTGTACTGCGGGCCAGGAGTTAAAAGGACGGTAACTAAGTTTTTCTTCGAGCTTTGATCATAATCAATCTTCCCCTCGGCCTGGCCCTCGAAATAGCCTTGGGATTTAAGAAGATCGCGACCTTGAGTTAAAGAAGAGACTAAGCGTCGATTTAAGGTTTGGGGACTAGAAAGAGGGGTTTCTTTCATAGAAAAGAGATCGGCTATCTTCTTATAGTCGTCGGCCAAAGTAGCCTCACCGCTGAAATCAACCGTAACCTCGTAAGGGGCGATGACCGTCTGAGAGGAGGCGACCTGATCGGTGGCGGCTGAAGAAAGAGAGGGCGGTAGGTTTGGTTTAGGGATAGCCCCCTGGGGGTCGCTATTAATTAGTTCGTCAGCTTCTCGGCTCCTTTGTTGGTCAGCCACCATATCCGGTACGTCAGGAATAATGGCCCCGCAAGCGCAGAAAAAGAACAAAAATAGAATCTGCCCCAAACAAAGCGCCGGAGCTAAGAATTTGGCGGGCATCTTTAAAGACCCCAAGCCTATAAAAGAAAGGTTAGTTTTAAAAATAAGGCCCTCTCTATTAAGAGCTGGCTAATCTTTATGCCTTGGTTATTAACTTTTGGTCGTAAATTTTAGCCCCAAGCCTAATTATTAGGGACAAGGCCTGGGCTCAATTTCGCCTCTTATAGAAGCAAATTTATTCTAACATGAATTGAGTTTTAAAAACAGATCTCAATACCGACTGGGGGAGCCTGGCTAAATACGTCTGGGTAGTATCGGCTCACCGCTGGGGGTTTGCCTATGGTTATGGCCTTGAGCTTATAATATTTTAGAAGAGGCTTGAGGCCAAGATTAGACCTTAATCTAGGAGGCTAAAATATATCATGAAACGAGTTTTAAAAACAGATCTTAGAGATAGACCTAGCCAGTAGCATTTAAAGATTGATCGAAGCGCAAAAACCTCTTAAAAGCAAAATCGTCTAACAAATTAACTAGTAATAAGGACATGTTACAAATTTAAGGATTGATAAAGGGGACTTTTTGCGCTTCGATCAAGATTGACTAAAAGCCTGATAATGGTATTTTGTCGCACCGATTATGAGGATAGGCCTCATGAACAGGCCTTGTCTACTAATTATAATTTTGTTGATATTTTGTGCGCCGTGGAAAGGTGCATTCGCTTAGTGAGGTGAAACTCCTCGCCCGGCAACTTTTACTGCTGTTCCAGCCGGTAGCAATCCCATACGATGTGGAGGTAACAACATGTTGTGAGCATGGGATGTAAAGTCCTCTTTTCAGGAGGACCGCGAGTGTGTAGGTTATAACGTGAGTGAACGCTGAGTAGGCCTCGAAATGTTAGTTGCTATAGTGACCCACCAATATATTGGTGAAGGTCGCTGTTCGATAGGTAAATTAAAGGTCAACGTCACCGGATTATAAGACGTGATAATTAGCAGATAAAGCCTGTCGAACCCGCCGGGGTAATGGCGATGGCCTGCACACAAGTGGCAAATGTGGTAACACCGGAGACCCGCGAAGGTTATGTTTAGAGACGGGCGTAAAACCGGTTTTCGGTGACGGATAGGCTGGGCCAATAACTATAAAATAGGCGCAGTGTCTAAAGCATATAGTAATGATGTCCAGATACATAGTACGTCGGTTTGGTCAATGGCTTAAGAGAAAGCGCAAATGGAAAATAATGGGGTATAAAAGCTACTCGGATAAGCATATATATAAGGAATACAGGCTCATTGCTCTATTTGAGCCAGTACCTAAGTACTCGAGTTGTGAAGTCAAGAAGTCACAGAGCAAGCCGGATGCGGGAAAACCGCCTGTCCGGTTTGACGGGAGGGTGAGGGAAACGGAGCGACGAACCACCGCGCCCTTGCTCGACCCTAATAAAGGCCGAGATTTTCTTGAAAGAAACTTTAGACCGGCCCGCAATATAAAAAAAATTACTCGTCTTGCAGAACACCTTAATTCTTAAGGGCTCCACAAGACGATTAATTGGTTAAAATTAGGTTTTTAAATCGGCTTAGAAATCAAATTTAATCTGTAGCGAGCCGGTGACCCCTTCGCGCTTTCCAGTATAGCCCTGGACTCCTAAGTCAAAAGACATTGGAAAGTTCAAGGAGGGAGTAAGGCTAAGGCCTATTTCGCCTACGCCGGTACTACCCCCCAATGAGGGGGCATCAACTGCAAACCCATTAATCACAGCGCGACTCTCACCATTAAATTCTCGCTCCCAGGCCGCGCCAATATAGGGCCTGACATAATCGTTAACCGCAAAGCCTATACGGGCACCCAAACGGAGGCGGGAAGAAGTCGCGTCGTTAAAG
>JAITQT010000066.1 GCA_031288745.1 Deltaproteobacteria bacterium | reverse complement strand
CCCCCCCCCCCCCCCCCCCCCCCCCCCCCCCCACCCCCCCCCCCCCCCCCCCCCCCCCCCCCCCCCCTTACATGTTAACGTTCACATTGGTGAACAGACACAAACGACACTATAAGGCTAGAAAAGGTAGACTCTAGCAATTTTTAGCCTAGCAGGGCCGTTTTCTCCCTTTAGGTAATCTTGATCGAAGCGCAAAAACCTCTTAAAATCAAAATAGTCAAAAAAAATTAAATAGTAATTATTCTCTGTTACAAATTTAAGGACTCATATAAGGTGACTTTTTGCGCTTCGATCAATCTTGGCCGTGGCGATTTGGTAAAGCTTAAGCCCACCAGCCAAGTGAGCGGTCTTATAGCCGTGTTGAAGTAAGATTCTAGAAGCTAGATAGCTTCTTAGCCCCAAATAACAGACCAAGAAAACTGGCTTATCTTTATCTATTTTATCAAGATTTTGACGCAGATCGTCTAATGGAAGGTTTATGAAGCTATCAATGTGAAAGGCCTGGTATTCCTTTGGGCTTCTAACGTCGATGAGGTTGACCGAGCCGTCCTTTGGCAGACAAGCCAGGTCGCGCCAGTTAATTTGGTGGCATTTTCCGGATATAAGGTTTTCAATAACGTAGCCAGCCACGTTTATAGGGTCTTTAGCCGAGCCATAGGATGGGGAGTAGCCTAGATCTATAGCGGTTAAATCAAGAGCCGATAAATTAGCTCTTATAGCTCCAGCCAAAACGTCTAAGCGCTTGTCCGCGCCCTTTCCTCCGATTATTTGGGCCCCAAGTAAACGGGCGCTAATCTTTTCGAAAATAATTTTTATTGTCATCATTTCCGCGCCGGGCATATAGGCGGGGCAGTTAAGGGAGTGGGTGTGGCTCGTTTCGAAGTTAAGGCCCAAATTTTGGGCCCTTTGTTCGGAAATACCAACGGCCCCTATGGTTAGATCGAAAAGCCTCAAAATGGAAGCGCCCTGAAAGCCTCGGTAGACAGAGTTTAGGCCGCAGATATTATCGGCGGCAACTCTGGCTTGTTTAGCGGCCGGGCCAGCCAAACTTAGGGAGCCCTTTAGCCCGCTAACCGAGTCGAAGCTTTCCACCGCGTCTCCAACGGCGTAGACAAAAGGGTCGGAGGAGCGCATACGGTCGTCTACCTCGATAAAGCCTCGGCTATTAAGCAAAAGCCCGGCCTCTTTAGCTAGCTTAGTTTCAGGTTTAACTCCAACGGCGGCCACAACTAGATCGGCGGCAATTGTGGGCGAAAAGGAGTTAAAAAAAACCTTGACTCCTTTTTGAGTCAGCCGTAGCGCAGCCGCTTGGGCCATTTCAAAGTCAAGCCAGGGTAGCACTTGTTCGTCTCTTTGATAAAGAGAGGTAATAAGCCCTAAAGAGACAAAGTTTTCGGCCAATTCCAAACCGATAGCCCCTCCGCCCACCACGGCCGCACTTTTGACCTCAGGGCTAGAAGCTTTAAGTTTTATGGCCGCCGCATCGGTTAGGGTTCTAAGCTTAAACAGGCTTGACCTATCAAGGCCCGGTAAGTCGGGGATTATTGGTTCGGCACCTGGGGCTAATAAGAGATAGTCGTAACTTTGAAAGAAATTTTGACCAGTATCAAGTCGTTTGATTAGCAAAGTTTTTTTCTTTAAATCAAGGCTGGTAGCCAAGTGATTAATTAAGACCTCTATACGGTACCTTTTTTCAAAACTTTCTGGAGTTTGGAGAGTTAACTCGCTCTCGTTTTTTATCTCTCCGCCTATAAAGTAAGGCAGGCCGCAGTTGGCTAAAGAGATGTAGTTAGATTTTTCAATCAAAATAATGTCACTAAATTCGTCTAGTCTCCTAATCCTGGCGGCTGCGGTGGCCCCGCCAGCTACAGCGCCGACGATGACTATAGTTTTAGGCATTTTTTTCTGAGCTCGTAATTGTTAAAAATTTTTTTGGCCTTAGAATTTTTAGGCCAAAGCGGGTCATAGCCCGCAGTTCTATTACCAATTATACCGCAGAAATTTAAAGAGAGGTATTTTTGAAGAAAAAAATTTCAGCCGTCCTCAAGGTTTTGGCCTTAAGCTAAGCCTTAGTTAAATGTATTAAGTTTTAAAATTATAATAAGTTAAAGTGATTAAAAAACTTCAAAAATAATATAAACATATTTAAATATTAAAATTTAAATTCTGTTTCAGGGCAGTCAATTGAACACTGTCCTGTTATAGGACAATAATATGTTCACTTATGGAACATTTGACCAACCCTCATTTGGTCTCGAATTTGGCTAAAGCGGAGCTTAACTAGCCTTGCCTATTATAAAAATTAATTTGCAACCCTAGTTTAGGAAACTTGGCAAGGTATTTGCTAGGTAGCTTTTCACTCCAAATAAATTTTTTTGACGCTTTCCCGTCTCGGGTATGTTTCTAATAAATTCCGGGAGGGAGAAGGATGCTTGTTAGGGCGAGAGCTGGCGGACGGCCCCTTAAGGCTGTTACGTAAATTAGTTTTTGCTCACTACAGGAAATTTTATGATGGAGAAGCCTGATTTAGTTATTTGGTAACTGTTCACCAATAAACTTTTTTGGCAACCTCTGCTGGGCTTCTTAGTGGCCGGTTTTAAACTAAAGCCGGTTAGTCTGGGAGTCCATATTTTTGGTAAATGGGTAATAGCCCTTTAGGGCTACGCGGTCGGTTTTTTTACTAGATCGCTATTTTTAACAAAGAAAAAATTAAACCAACTAATGACAAAGGAGTCAACATGGTTAGAAAGTTTTGTAACCCGAGGGACATTTATTTTGGACCGGGTGCGATTGAATTTCTTAAGGAACTCAAGGGCAAGAAGGCCCTTTTAATCACTGGCGGAAGCTCTCTTAAGAAGAGCGGCTATCTTGACAAGATCCTCGGCTATTTAGGTGAGGCCAAGATCGAAACTAAGGTTTTTGACGGTGTTGAGCCGGATCCATCCGTGGAGACCGTGTTCAAAGGTGCCAAGCTCATGCAAGAGTTCGGCCCCGATTGGATCGTCGCCATCGGCGGCGGCTCCCCCATTGACGCTGCTAAGGCTATGTGGGTCTTCTACGAGTATCCCGACGCCAAATTTGATGTCATCAAGGAGCCCTTCGCGGTTCCCGTTCTTCGCAATAAGGCTAAGTTCTTGGCCATCTCGACCACCTCTGGCACGGCTACTGAGGTCACCGCCTTCTCGGTCATCACCGACTACTCGACCCACATCAAGTATCCTTTGGCCGACTACAACTTGACTCCCGATATTGCCATCGTTGACCCCGATTTGACTCAGTCTATGCCGCCAAAACTGGTTGCTTTTACCGGTATGGACGCTTTGACCCACGCCATTGAGGCTTATGTGGCCGGTTGGCACTCCCCCTTCTCTGATTCTCAGGCCCTCTACGCCATCGAGTTGATCTTCAAGAATCTTGAGAAGTCCTATAAGGGTGACAAGGCCGCTCGCGAGACCATGCACTATGCTCAGTGCCTCGCCGGCATCGCCTTCACCAACGCTCTTCTTGGTATCGTTCACTCCATGGCTCACAAGACCGGTGCCGTCTTTAAGATTCCTCACGGCTGCGCCAACGCTTTGTACTTGCCCCAGGTCATTCAGTATAACAGCAAGGAGAAGTTCGCCATTGAGCGCTTCGCCGATATCGCCCGTCGTCAGGGCCTATCTGGCTCCTCCGAGCAAGAGTTGACCAATAGTTTGGTCGCGGCCGTCCGTGGTCTGAGCAAGAAGCTCGACATCCCCGCCACCCTCAAAGATTTCGGCGTTCCCGAAGACCTCTTCAAGGAGAAGGTCAGACTGGTCTCCGAGCGCTCCTTAACCGACGCTTGCACCGGCTCCAACCCCAGGAAGATCAACGCCGACCAGATGGAGAAACTCTTCTGGGCCATCTATAAGGGCGAAGACGTCGACTTCTAAGACGATTTAAGCCTCTTGAGCCGAAGGGGCCTACCTTCGGCTTTTTAATCCTTCCTCTAGGATTTTACCTCCTTTTGGCCGCACGTTCGGCCAAAAGGTGGCCTTCAATTTAAACCCCGACAATTTTTTTGTATTTTTACGACTGTTTTTAAGCGGTGTAAAATACTTTTGCCCTGCGTTGGCCTATAAACGTCTTTGTATTTCTAGTCGTGCCTTTTTAATATTGTTTCCAGCGGTTAGCGTAACGTAATAAGCGTTTAAATTTTAATCTATCGGTTCAAAAAAATTTGCCATCGAGACTTTAGTCTTTTCGCGCCTTAAAATATCGGCTGTCGTAAAAAATCATCGGACCATAGTCCGCACGTTTTTTTGATTATTTAATCAAAGGCTGCGGCGACTAAGCTATAGACACCGGAGTTGGCGATTTGAGGACAACGCTTGTTTCGATGGTTATTTTATTCTTAAGAATCGGGCTGGGGAAACAAACTTTAAGAAAATAATTAATTGGTCGGCCGTTTTCTTTTTCGTTTATTGACCGGCCCTTAGGGGGGCCACAGATTTTTTTGAGGCCCCAGTTCCCTTTTTAGAGGGGAAAAATGCGGCTTGAAAAAAATTTATTGTTCGATATTTACGAAAAGATGCTACGCATCAGAAGCTTTGAGTTAAAAGCTCAGGATTTGTTCGCCAATCACAAAATTCCCGGCTTTATGCACCTTTATGCCGGGGTGGAAGGAGTAGCGGCAGCGGCTTGCGCTAATTTAACGGCCAAAGATTATATAACGAGCACCCACCGAGGCCACGGTCATTTATTGGCTAAAGGGGCTGACGTAAAACGGCTGATGGCCGAGTTGATGGGTAAATGGGATGGTTACAGCCGCGGTAAAGGCGGTTCGATGCACATAGCCGATTTAGAAATCGGTCTTTTAGGTACCAACGGCATTGTTGGGGCTGGGCAGCCTATAGCCGCTGGTGCGGCCTTCGCGCTTAAATATTTAAAGTCGGAAGCGGTGGTGGTTAGTTTTTTGGGCGATGGAGCTTCTAATAGAGGCACCTTCCATGAAGCGCTTAATTTTGCCGCCTCGTTTAAGTTGCCGGTGATATTCGTTTGCGAAAATAATCAAAACAATTGCAACTATCAGTCTCTAGCTAGTATTAAAAGTGAAATTTCCGATAGGGCGAAAAACTACGGAATACCGGGTATAACCGTTGACGGCAGCGACGTTACTCTCGTTTACGAGGCGGTCAACAAAGCCGTTCTCCGAGCTAGACTGGGCGAAGGTGCATCCTTAGTTGATTGTAAGGTTTGGCGACATAACGTAAATTTCGAGGGGGCTTATTGTAGTTATCAGAAAGCCTCTGAACAAGCTGCCTGGCAAGCTAAAGATCCAATCGTGAGGTTGGAAAAAAAGATATTGGATTACCATTACGGTGCTCAAAGTGATTTGACCGCCTTGAGAGCTAAAGTTGAGGCCGAAATAGATGCGGCCGTCATTTTCGCTGACAATAGCCCCTATCCCTCGCCCTCGGAGCTGGTGACCAACGTGTGGGCCTAAAGGGAGGCTTTCTGAAAAGGTTAACTTACGTTGAAGCCTTGCGAGAGGCTATGACCTTAGAGATGAGAAGGGATCCCAACGTTTTTTTGGCTGGCGAAGACGTGGGGGTGTTTGGAGATTGCTTTGGTCAGACCTTAGGATTGTTTGCTGAATTCGGACCTCAAAGGGTGGTCGATACGCCCATTAGCGAGACGGCGATATTAGGTTTGGGGACCGGGGCGGCTATAGTTGGTTTACGGCCAGTTATTGAATTAATGTTTATAGATTTTCTTGGTCTAGCCATGGATCAGCTCTTCAATCAAGTGGCCAAGATCTGTTATATGTTCGGCGGAAACCTTAAGGTGCCTATGGTCATCCGCCTTCCAGCCGGGGCTGGGTTTTCAGCCGGCCCACAGCACTCCCAGTCTTTGGAGGCTTGGCTAGCTCATCTGCCCGGTTTAAAAGTGGTCATGCCTTATAGTCCGGCCGACGCTAAGGGTTTGATGACCTCGGCTATTAGAGATGATAATCCAGTGGCTTATATAGAGCAAAAGGCCCTTTACGGACTAGAGGGTTTGGTCCCCGAAGGTGAATACCTAACCCCTATTGGCCAAGCTAAGGTAGTTAGATGTGGGGACGATGTGACCTTAATCGGTTGGGGGGCTATGGTTGGGCAGTGTTTGGAAGCGGCCGATTTGATGCTTAAGCAGGGTAAAAAGGCTGAGGTCTTGGACCTACGGAGCATCACGCCGTTAGATAAGACGACTATTTTGGAGTCGGTCTCAAAGACAGGTAGGGCTATAGTGGTTCACGAGGCTGTTAGGACCGGTGGTTTTGGGGCTGAAATCGCGGCCACCTTAGCTGAGGAAGGCTTTTCCTTACTTAAGGCCCCGGTGGTCAGAGTGACCGCGCCCGACACTCCTGTGCCTTTTAGTCCGCTTTTGGAAGACGAGTACATACCTTCGGCATCTAAGATAGTCGAAGCGGCTTACACAATATTTAACTGTTAAACTTTTACAACCTTTCCCCGCCAGCTCGCTTTAATCTAGGATCGCCTCTCCCCCCTCAGGCGCGCCGTGACTATTGGGCGAGTCCCGCTGTCCTGTCCCCCCATTAGGAAGCGGGAGGCGGGGGATTTTTTTTAAATGTTTTTGTCCTCTTAGGACAAAAAGTACCTGTTATCAGACCGGTAACCGTTCACCAAGTCTTTTTTTCCCCACGTTGCGGCTGGTAGCGACTTTCGAGTTGTAATTAAGTTTTAGCATACCCTTAAGTTCTTAACATTGATCGAAGCGCAAAAACCTCTTA
>JAITQT010000049.1 GCA_031288745.1 Deltaproteobacteria bacterium | reverse complement strand
AATTTCAATTCCTAAGGTTAGGCCCGCAGCCACGGCCCCTAGTAGGTTTTGGGCGTTAAAGTCGCCTAAAAGATTTGATTTAATCTCAAAGTTGCAATTAGGCGCTATGACGCTCATCGAAAGCCCGCGCCTCTCTATCTTCAGGGCCTCTCCTCTAACGGTGGCCCCCTTTTCTAGACCAAAGCTTATGGCTTTTTGACCTAGAAGATTAATAATCCTTTGGCCATAAGGATCGTCAAAAGATACGGCCGCCTCAAGGGTGCGGGTATTAGGCTTTAAATGATGAGTAAAAAGAAGTTCTTTGGCCTTAAAATAGCTTTCCATATCCCCGTGAAAATCTAAGTGATCACGAGTTAGATTGGTAAAGAGAGCTGAATCAAATCTTAAATCCTTAACCCTACCAAGGGCTAAGCCGTGAGAAGAAACTTCCATCACCGCGCTCTTAGAGCCGCTATCAACCATGGCCTTTAAACTTTGATACAAAAGAGGGCCCTCGGGCGTGGTGTTGGTGGCCAAAAGTTCGGTCCCAGGCCAGCGGTAGCCAATGGTCCCTAAAAGACCAGGGTTTAATCCGGCCGCGCTCAAAATCGCCTCAATAAAATAAGCCGAGCTGGTTTTACCATTAGTGCCGGTGACCGCGGCTAATTTAAGTTTAAGGTCAGGCTGATGGTAGATTAATCTAGCCATAGAACTGATAAGAGCCCGAAAATCACTTTGAGGGGCGATTAGCCTTGGGATTTTAGTATCTATATCCGGCTCAGTTAATAAGATAGCGGCGGCCCCGCTCTCCATAGCTTTTTTTATATAGTCTCTACCGTCAACCACGCTCCCTTTTAAAGCGGCGAAGATAAAGCCCTCTTTAATTTGGCGACTATCTTCACTAAGGCCGTAAATCTCGACCTCAAAGTCGCTTTTGCTTGAGACTAAAGTTAAGTTAAATTTTTGGGCTAAGCTGGAAAGTTTCATATTCTTTCTCGTCTGCAGACCCCTCAGTTAGCCACGGAAGCCATGGCTTAATTTTCTTTAGTCTAAAAAATTGTGATAAGTAAACTCATAACGTCGCCCCTTTGGAGACGAATACAATTGTTGTGGGGCGGCTAATCAAGCCTTTAAGCGTTTTAAGGTTAAAGCTAACTTAGCTCTCTCTTTTCACTCTATCGACTTTAAAGACTAAGCCCACCTAATTAAGCTCTCTTATAAGCCTTACTTAAATACCTAAATCCGCTGACTTATAGACGAGCCTTTCTCACTAATCACTTACTGGTCTAACTGTTAGATCTTTGAGGCGTTAAAACTAAAAATAACTTCTGGAGCCTTATGCTAAATTGCCCGCCGAAATATTTGCCTTAGGCTAGCAATCGCTTTTTAAGCGAAAAGGGCCTCCACATACGTATAATAAAAAATTGATTTAATCCTAACCCTGGTAGTAGGTAAATGCCACTACTTACTAGTGGCGAAAGACAACTCTAGCCAGCCCCCCGCTTTTCACTCTTTCTCCCCCTTTCGGCTCTTGGCTTACAGCTACGCCTGAACCCTCAAGTTCGAGATCTAAGTTATAAACTGCCAGCAAATCTAAAACCTCGCGCATGGTTAGCCCCGTAACCTGGGGCATAATCTCGGGGGCCATGGCCGCTTGGAGGAGCGGATCTTCTTGGGCGGCCTCAGTTAAACGCTCGGCCGTTAATTTTTTAGCTTGATTTTTTTTGGGCTTTTCTTTTTCCAACTCAAAGCGCCCGGCCTCGACTTTAAATTGCGGCACTGGTCCGCGGCCCTTTTTGTCTATAGCGCCTTTTATAAAGTTAAACGATCTGATCGAACGCTCGGCCCCAGCCGTTAAAACGCCAGGGGCCCCAGGTAATGGGCGATGGCGGGTAGGCCACTTAGGCTCAGAGGGATCGTCAGTGGGCGGTATATCCATAAGAGGCAAGGCTTGGCTAACAATCTCTCTAAAGACAGGGGCAGCCACCTCGCCGCCAGAGTGGGAGGGCCAAGGCTCGTCTAAGACCACTAAGACGCATATTTGCGGGTTATCGTAGGGGGCGATGCCCACGAAAGAGGCTATAAACTTATCGGTATTGTAACCGCGGCCAGGAATCCACTTCTGAGAGGTTCCAGTTTTCCCGGCTACTGGGTATTCTTTTATATCAGCCCGCCAACCAGTGCCGCCTTTTAAAACAGCCATGCGCATCATGGCCATGACTTGACGAGCAGTTAGGGGGGAAACGACCTGGCGCGCTATTCTAGGGGGGAGGTGCTCTTTGACCCGGCCTTGGGAATCGACCACTCTAGCTACCAACGAGGGCTTCATCAAGACCCCGTCGTTAGCCAGAGCGCTCACGGCCATGGCCATCTGTAAAGCGGTAACGGAAAGGCCCTGACCAAAGGCTATATTGGCCGCATCTACGACCATCCAGCGTTCAGGCGATCTTAAAATTCCGGCCGATTCCCCGGAAGGGTAAGATAGGCCAGTCTTTTGTCCGAACCCAAATTTAAGTAAATAATTATGAAATCTCTTAGCCCCTAATCTTTCAGCTATCTTGGTGGCCCCGATATTGGACGATTTTTTGACTATCTCTTTAACCATTAAATTCCCATAGCGTCCGGTATCACGGATTATGTTAAAGCTATCTATCTGATAAGTACCGTTCTCGCAGTAAAAAATAGTCTCCGGGGCTATCAGATTTTCTTCCAAGGCTGCGGACACGGTGAAAATCTTAAAAGTGGAGCCTGGCTCGAAGGGGTCGGTTAAGGCTAGGTTACGGCGCTCGTTTTCACTAGTTAAGGCGTAATTATTAGGGTCGTAGCCTGGGTAGATGGCCATGGCCAGTATCTCTCCGGTCGAAGGCTTAACCGCCACCACCAGGCCGCTTTTGGCAGACCTTTCTTCCACGGCCTTTTTAAGAGTCTTTTCGGCTATGTTTTGGATCCTTAAATCTAAAGAAAGCATGACCGAAGCTCCTTGAGAGCTATCTATAGCCTGCTCGGGCTCGGTTATGATGCGCCTACCTCGGCCGTCTCGCTTAACCTTAGTCTTTTCCGGCTGGACCATGAGCATATGGTCGAGAGATTTTTCCAAACCCTCCAAACCCTGCCCGTCGTAGCCCACGAAGCCTAATAAGTGGGCGGCTAATTCGCCGTTGGGGTAATCGCGACGGTATTCTTTTTTAATCCCTAGACCATCAAAGTCTATCTTTTTGAGCGCTTTTGATTCTTCAGGGCTAATATGACGCTTTAAAAAGGCGAATTGAGAGGAGTCGGGAATCTTTTCCAAGGCCGCGCTAACTTTTTCGTAATCCAAATTTAAGACCCGCCACAGGGCATAGGTGGCGTCGCCTAGATCAAGCACCTTACTACGATCAACAAAAACAGACTCTGTCGCTACAGTGGTGGCCAGCCTTTCCCCATTGCGATCTATGATGTTACCCCTAAAATGAGCGGCCGTGTAATTTCTCTCAGTTGAGCGAGCGGCTTTAGCTTGCAAGAACTCGGCATTAATAATTTGGAGCCGAAAGGCCTGAGTCACAATGGCCACAAAGCAGAAGAAAAAAAAACCCAATAATATATATAGCCTTCCAGCCGCGCTTTGAGGAAGTTGATACATAATACAAATTACCTTCTGACTTTTAAAAATTTATGGGGCCAAATTTTTAAAGAGAGAAAAATTTTATCTTTGAAAAGAAAAATAGGCGGAAAGTAAAACCCTCAAAATTTTCCCTAGGTTTTTTTGACCAAAAATTTTACTAGCGTAAGCGGTCTCGTGGGCCCGAATTTTCTGCAGCCTCGAAAAGATGACCTTTAAATTTTATAGGGCTGGCCTCTCTCCTTTCCACCTTGCGCCCTAAACCTTCGTCTCTTAAGACTGCAAGGCACTAGTAGCCTTCCGTAGCCTTCTATAGGCCTACCTTGTTAACGGCTTTTGGGGACCGCTAAGCCTCTTAACAGCTAGTTCTGTTTGGGACAATTGATTTTGTCTAGATATAAACGGTTTATTTTGTCAAAAAAAGACGAAAAATATGGACCTTCAAAGGGATGAAACAGAAAAAGCTGGCTTCGTCTTATGGGTAATGTCAGCGACGAAAGAATTGTCACTCACTTGCTCTCGCTTTTTGGGTCGATCAGGGTTTTATCCTGACCCTGGTAACAGGTGGTTGATCTAACGGCTTTCTAACCTCAACGAGGTGAATCGTTACTAACAATAACTATCTGCCCTGTCGTCGGGGTTATTAGACCCAATTCCCGGGCTACCTGTTCGAAATCACCAAAAACCGTTAGTCTATACATCTGCGCCTTTAGCCGGCGGTTAACTTCGACCAATTTGGTCTTTTCATCGGTCAGCCTGGAAATATCCCGGCCCAACTTAATAAAATTCATAGAGGTATAGATAAAAAATAGTAAGAGAAAGACCAAAAGAGCTATTAATGAAGTTACGGTTAAAAACTTTTTACCATCAAGACTGGCTAGGTTCACCCCCGGCTCTGGGACTAGGCTTGGTCCTTCGGGGTTAGGGTCTGGGGCGAAATCAGCCTCCACTTGGCTTTGAAAGCGTCTGCTGGAATTTAGGCGGGTCAGGCGATTTTTCCGCTTAAACTCCACCGCTTCGGCCACGGTCCTTAATCTCATGTTTGGACGGGATCTACTATTGATCCTCATATAACCTCAATCTTGATTAATCTTTCTTAAATAGCCTCAGCCGCTCTGAGTCTGGCCGATCTAGCCCTAGGGTTGAGGTTTATTTCTTGAGCCGTGGGCTTAACGACTTTGCGATAAATTGGCCGCCACAAACTATCTCTAATCCTCTTACCCTTTAAATCCTCCACCCTCAAAGGTTCTTGATTACGCTCGTCTTCTTTACTACCAAAGATAGCCCTTTTAACCATAGCGTCCTCAAGGGAGTGAAAACTAACCGTGACTAAACGGCCCTTTGGTTTTAAACACTCTCTAGCCCTTACTAAAAATTGGTTTAAATTTTTTAGCTCCGAATTGACTTCAAGGCGCAAGGCCAAAAAAAATAAAGTTGCTGGATGCGTCTTGACCCAGGGTCTGAGGCCTAAGGCGCTTTCGATAATTAAAGCTAAGCTTTTTGGACTTTTAATATCTTCTTTCTTTCTACTTTCAACTATGGCTTGGGCTATTTTCTCACTTAATTTTGGCCGACAGACGCGCTCAAAAACAGTTTTTAAATCTTGGGTAGACCAACTATTTACGATTTCAAAGGCGGTAAGGGGGGAGCTAGGGTCTAATCTCATATCGAGAGCTGCTTCGCTATTGAAAGAAAAACCCCTTGAAGGGTCTAATAATTGCCTTGAGTTAAGCCCCAGGTCGGCCGCTAAACCGTCAGCTGGACCTAAGCCCGATTGACTTAAAAAATCTGCTAAATCTCCAAAATTAAGCTGCTTTACTATTAACCGGCTATCTTTAGCACCCCAAAGGCTAGCCCAGCGCAAGGGCTCGGGATCGATATCTATGGCCAATAACCGCCCGTTTGGGCCTAATTTCTCCAATATCGCCCGACTATAGCCTCCAGCTCCTAAAGTCGCATCAACGTAAAAGCCATCGGGCTTAATGGCTAGTGCCTCGATAGTCTCTAACAATAAAACGCTGTAGTGCCCGAAGGCTTTAGACCAAACTAATAGGTAATTATTTGAACTTTCTACTTGGGCTATTTCGGGATAAAGATCGTTATCAAGCCCCTCGGCTATTTTTTTAGCTTGAGAAAAATCTAGGCCAAAACCCTCTTCCTCGCCCCTCTTACTTCTCTTTTTACTTAAGCGAATTTTTTGGTTCTTTACCATTGAGGTAATCTATGGCCAGCCTCTCCCCCGCTTTGCTCTTGGAAGAGACGCTGGAGAAGTTCGGCCGACTTAAGCTCGTTTTCGGCTAAAATTTTAGGATTCCACACTTCCATTTTAGAGCCCACCCCAATAACGGCTACCTCTTTAGACAAATCGGCCCGTTCCCTGAAGACCGACGGAATTAAAATTCTGCCGGCCTTATCAAGGGTTACGGGCTCAATATTGGCGAAGAACAGGCGTTGGGCCTCGAGCATTAGGGCGGTGGACGGGAAACGGCTCTCGTCTTTCCAAGTCTCGTTAAGCGTTTGCCAACGCTCAAAAGGATAGAGACTTATAAATTGAGTGCCAGGATAAAAGCCAAGATAAAGCCTATCAGCCACATCGGATTTTTTTAATTCATCGCGCAGCGACACTGGCAGCATAACTCTGCCTTTTTCGTCTATTGCGTAATCGAATCGTCCGCTGAAGGTAAATAGGCTTTTTTCCATGACTAAATACGCCCTTAAAGTGGCCGAGGCCGGAGGCCCCTTTAAGATAAATGTATCATCACCTTTTACCACTTACAAGACAATTTTTTAGTCAAACTGGCTTATTTTTTCCAGTCCTTTAACACATTTTACCCCACTACCACCAAATACAAGCCATAAAATTAATCTCACCACTATATTTTCAACCTAAAATTTTTTTCAAATGCTCAAAATTTTTTTTTAGGCTCTATTTTAGCTCTATATAATTTATCTAATTTCTTATAAATTTATTTATTTTATGCCTGGGCTGGGCCCTTCAATTACGGCCGAGGTCGAATGGATAACAAAAAAAGTTCCGTACCAAAATTTTTTGGGGCTAAAAAAAGAGAAACCTGGCTAAATACATAGCTTTCAGGCTGATGGCTTCAAGGACAAAAAAAACCTAAAGCTTTTTTAGCCGCCAAGAGAGAGAGAGTAAATCAAAAAAAAATCGCTCTTAGGCTGATGGCTTCGAAACCAAAATAACCCTTAAATATTTTTTGACGTCTAAAGAGAGAGTAAGGCCGCTAAATACCTAATCCTGGCCTGATCTCTTTTGTCAGTCTGCTCTTTAATTTCTGCCAAGCGCCTTTGACATTGCTTATCAAAGTGGGCCATGAGTTGCAAATTTTTCCGAGCCAGGCGTTTAGCTTGCCTCTGAAGATCGCCGCAATTAAAGGACTCTTCTGTGTCAGTAAAACTACTGGGAAAATTTGAAGGAAAACAAAATTTTATTAATGGTGAATATTGAGATAATGTGGATAATGGCTCACTTAATGGCTGGTTAAGGCTTTCATTAAATGTTTTATTATCAATATTTGGCATATTCAAACCTCTATTTTGCTAATATAATTATATTTATTAATTATTTTTAAAACTAAGGAGGCCAAAAAATGGGCCCTTCAACAACCATGCTTTGGGAGCCGCAGGCCAAAGCTAAACTCTAATCCCCGGCTCAATATTATTTTAAAGCTCTTAAGTTGGTTTAATCCTAAAAAAACAAATTTCTCTTTGCTCATCGTAAAATAATT
>JAITQT010000496.1 GCA_031288745.1 Deltaproteobacteria bacterium | reverse complement strand
TTCTCAAATTCAGGTAGATCGGGAACATCTTTTGAACTGGTAGATGATATCAATACTTCCCCGGTGTCCTTGTTAACAATTTGTTGGATATTTCTAAGTTCTAAGTCCATAATAACCTCACTATTGACAGCTTTAAAAGCTAAATTTTCATCCGTTATATAGTTGAAATGCGGAAAAGAATTGGTACAATAGCAGGCTAATTTTAAATTGTCAAGAGGTACATTATTCTTGGAGCTGATAATTTTCAATCTATAGATGATTAAAACGCTATCATTAAACTAGACAGAGTTATTTTTTTGGTTAATCTTGATCGAAGCGCAAAAACCTCTTAAAAGCAAAATAGTCTAACAAATTAACTAGTAATAATAGTATGTTAAAAATTAAGGCCCGATAAAGAGGACTTTTTGCGCTTCGATCAATCTTAATTCTCCTTTTTTTATGGTGATTGCGCCAATTTATGTAAGGGTGATAATCGGCCAAAATTGGCTAAGCGGCTTGCTAGACTAAACCATCACCCAATTGTACAGCTGGAAAAAATGTCAATATTTTAGATTATGGATGATTTTGGGCCAAGATGAGTTATAATAGAGCCTAAAGATTTTATTACCAAATCCTATTATTTATTTATTGAGTCTAAAGTCAGTGTAGGAAGAGTTAGGCTATGGAAAAAGTAAACATAAACCCAAATATTGGCCCCTCTGCGGCCACGCCTAGCGAAAATGCGCAAGCGGCTAGAGCTTTGGTGGGCTCTTTAGACGGCTATGAGATAACCGTGGCCTCTAACCCAGTCTCTGATCTAGAGGAAGCGGCAGAAGAACTAACCTTTGCCCTCGATAACACTAAAGAGATGGCTCTTAGAGAGCGCAAGGAGAGGCCCTCAACTATTGATAGCCAAATTGAGCGAGTAAAGCTCTATCAAGAGATGATGCGCGTCTCAGGGAGGTTATTTGATCTAGAACTAGTTGAAAAGATCATTCGCTCTAGTAAAGATCCTTCTGAAGCCCTGGAAAAAATCCGCCAGCGTTTTAACGAACCAACCGAGGCTTATGCGGTCTTAAACGATATTCTCTCAAGACTAGACGAAGACGACCCCATTCAACCCTTTCTCCGAGCGACCTTGACCCTTTTAGAGCAACAAAGCGGCCGAGATATCCGTTCAGGTCTATTGGCCGCCCTAGGGGCCAGGCGCTTTGCCGACCTAAAAGATCCCTTTGAACTAGCCCAAGACTACCGAGAGGTCATTGATTTTCCTGACGCTAACGGTATGTTAAGCTTTATTGATGAAAGATTTGGCGTTCAAGGATTTGATCGCGGTCTTGATTATTTACTTAAAACTCTAGCCGCCGATCTGGCCGAGGCCGAACCGGGGGCCGATAAGATACGCCTTGAGGCGGCTGGCGCGGAACTCGGTCGGGTTAGGATTTTAAACGGGGTGCGCGCTCAAGGTCATAGACTGAGCGAGCGTTGGAAAAAGGTTTGCGGTAAAATAGAGAGCGAACTTACGGCCATGGACTTTTTACGGCTAATGTTGGCTCTTAATAAGGAAACTTTTATTTCCTCAAACGCCCCCGAACCTTTAGTTACCCTAGCTAAGGCCGATTCGGTCATTGATAGGGTCATATTTTTGCAAGAGCTTTTAAGGACCACTAAAGATTTAAGTCTTCAATCATTCGACACCCCAGAAATCCGCGGCCGCTGTTTAGGGGCCTTTCAAGAGGCCCTCGACCTAGCTATAGAGCGGGAGGATGAGTATTTGGCCTCGCTTGAGGATAAATAATGAGTCAAACCGAAGCAGTGGCCGATTTTGGTCGTAGAGTAGGCTTAGGCTCCTTAAGTTTAGGACAAAAGTCTTCAGTTAGTCTTGAGCTAACTGGCTTAGGTCGATTAAGTATTGAAAGCTCAGCTGACGATCGAGGTGATCTGATAGTTTCTCTTTCTAAGGAGCTGCCCCCTTATGATCACCAAAGCCTACTTAAGGCGCTAGAAGAATGTTCCCCCACAAAAGCCAATAACCTTCCCATTTGCTGCGGCTTTCAAGGTGATAGATTAGTTATTATCTCTCGAGTGGAAAACCGGACCCTCTCCGGCCCGGTCCTGCAATCTGTAGTAAAAGGGTTAATTAAAATAATAAGCTCTTTAGACTCTCAAAGTTGAGAGACGTTATAAATAATTTTATAATCAAGAATTTAACAAAAAAATAAGATATAAAAAACTTTAAATATAGACTTAATGTAATCATGGAGGCCCTCGTGGCCATGGATATACTTGACCCTCGCCTAGGGGTCCAATCAATACTCCCCCCGGCCGAAGAGGCCTCTCACCTACCCAGCGCCAGACCCATAGCCGTAAACGTTATGGCCGAAGGGTCAGTGGCTGAACTAGGAAAGTTAAACGATTTTTCAACTATCATCCGGGAATCTTTTGCCCCTATAGCCTTCCAAAGCGAATGGTTACGGCCCGACGTTTTGGGACGTAACCTAGCTAAGGCCCGCAAAACCCTTAAAAAAAGCCGTAATCCTGATGTTCGTCGTTTTGTGCGCGATGATTTTGACTCTCTCATGGACGACGTAGAGCTATATAACGCCTACAGCGGCCTTCTGGTTGAGGGCTAATGGCCGTGCGCTCGGGGCCATACGATCCCTTTGGTAAGCGCGAGGCTTCAGTGGAGCTAAGCGAGGCCGAGATATTTTCTCTCAAAGCTTTAGCTCAGCTTTACCTTCGCTTAGGGGCTAGCGATAAGGCTGAGCGAACTCTTAAGGCCATTATAGCCATTATCGGTCCTGACGTAGAGTGCCTTGGGCAGCTAGCCGCTTTAGAGCTACAGGGCGGAAGGCCTCAACAATCTTTAGAGTGGCTTGAGGAACTTGAAAACCTAAAGCCCGATCAAGAAAAGGTTTTGGCGGCCATAGAACTAATCCGGGCCAAGGCCCTTAGGAGTCTAGAGCGCCTGGAGGAAGCTGAAAAAGCCCGGGATAAGTATATAGAGATAATTTCTTCAGTGAAAGAAGAGCGATAAGCGTTGATTAAACTAGTTGCCAAGGCTAAAAGCGCGGTTAACCTCGCTACCGGTCACAACGATCTATCTTTGGTCGCGCTTATGGTCGCGGTCATCGCCATGATGATTATGCCGATGCCCACTTTTTTGGTCGATTTATTAATCGGTGCCAATTTATCTCTAAGCTTTGTTATGTTGATGATGTCAATGTACGTAGCTGCGGCCTTGGATTTTTCCTCGTTTCCGACCATGCTCCTTTTTACCACTCTCTTTCGGCTTGGCCTAAACATAACTACCACCCGCCTCATTCTACTTCAAGCCGACGCCGGGGAGATTATCTACACCTTTGGTGAGTTCGCGGTTGGCGGTAATTTTATCGTCGGGGCTGTGGTCTTTGTTATCATCACCATCGTTCAGTTCATAGTAATTGCCAAAGGGGCTGAGCGTGTCTCCGAAGTCGGGGCTCGTTTTACCCTAGACGCCATGCCTGGTAAGCAGATGAGCATCGACGCCGATTTGCGTGCGGGAGTTATCACTATGGAGCAGGCCCAAGCCCGCCGTGATGTGGTTAGCCGAGAGAGCCAGATGTACGGGGCTATGGACGGGGCCATGAAGTTTGTTAAGGGCGATAGTATAGCCGGCCTTATAATAGCTGCAGTTAATATCGTGGCCGGAACCTTAATAGGCATGCTCCAAAACGGCCTTACGGCCATGGAGTCGCTCCAGCTATACGGTATATTAACTATCGGCGACGGCCTAGTCTCCCAGATCCCTTCTTTATTAGTAGCTATCAGCGCCGGCATCTTAGTTACCCGCTCCGGTGGGAGCGGCCAACCCACCCCACCCCCCATGGTTAACCCAGGCGATAGCCCAAACGTTGGCTCCCAAATAGGCGCTCAGATTTTTTCTCAGCCCAAGGCCTTATCTGTTTCCGGTTGGTTAGTTTTTCTTATGGCCTTAGTCCCTGGTTTTCCGAAACCGCAACTCTTTACCATAGCCTTTTTACTAGTAGGCGTGGGGAGAGTGCTTAAGTTAATCGCCACCTCTCCACAGGAATCGGGCGTCAAAAGGGATCTAAGTCAAGCCATGCGGCCGACCGCCGAATCTAAGGGTCCTCGAGCTGGGGCTAAGGGCGCTCGAGAAGAGTTTACCCCGGTGGTGCCTATTATTTTAGATGTTAGCGATGGGCTGGGCCAAGTCTTGGATTTTGATAGCTTTAACGAAGAACTCTCCAACCTAAGAAAGGCCTTGTATTTTGATTTGGGCGTACCCTTCCCTGGCATTAACCTAAGGCCCAACCCTTCTTTAGAGGGTCTCTGCTATAGCCTGGCCTTAAACGAGGTGCCACTATCTTTAGGAACGTTAGAGTCTAAATCGGTATTAGTTAGGGAGACGGAAGAAAATCTAGCTGTTTTTAACATTTCCTGCCATAAGACCAGAGATTTTATACCTGGCGTACCCTCCCTTTGGGTCTCTGAAAATGACGCTGGTTTACTTGATAAAGCAGGCCTAAGGTATTTAACTCACCCTAGGATTATTGGCTATCACCTCTCACTAATACTTGCCAGGCACGCCTCGGCCTTTTTAGGCCTGCAGGAGACTAAGTATTTGTTAGATAAGATGGAGGAGAGGGCCCCGGATTTAGTTAGAGAGCTAACTAGATTATTACCCATCCAGCGCCTAGCTGAGATCTTACAAAGGTTAACCCAAGAGCAGGTTTCCATTAGAGATTTGCGTACTATTATGGAGACTCTTATTGAGTGGGCTGGTAAGGAGAAAGATACCATCTCTTTAGTCGAACACGTCCGTGGGGCTCTCAAACGGCAGATAAGCTACATGTACTCGGCTGGCAACAACATGCTTCCGGCTATCTTATTAGACCCACAGGTCGAAGAGGTCATCCGCAAATCCATCCGCCAGACCTCGGCTGGGGCTTTTTTGGCTCTCGATCCTGAAACGACCAAAAAGCTTATGGCTAAAATATCAGAAAGCTTTAATAAGCACAGAGGCCAAGATAATCGCCCGGTCTTAATGGCCTCGATGGATATTAGGCGCTATCTTAGAAGGCTGATAGAGAGCGATTGTTACGAGCTAGCGGTAGTTTCTTATCAAGAAATTACCCCTGAGATCTCTGTTCAACCTATTGACCGAATTAGGCTCTAACAATAGGGTTAGATTTAGAAGTCTCTCCGTTCACAAAAGTGAACGTTACGGTGCCAAGCCTATTGAAAGGGGCGACAGATACCGCAACAATATAGCCACCTCGAGGAGCTTAGTAATTTTAATATTAATCAAAGTTAAAATATTATGGTTCAAGCACCGAGCTAAGTAGAAACCTCAAAAGAACTAATGTTAAGATCTTAGGGCGTAGGCTAAAACTTAATTACAACTCCAAAGTTGCTACCAGCCGCAACGTGGGAAAAAAAGACTTGGTGAACGGTTACTTAAGAAGTTAAAATTGATCGAAGCGCAAAAAGTCATCTTATATGAGTCCTTAAATTTGTAACAGAGCCTTATTACTAGTTAATTTTTTTGACTATTTTGATTTTAAGAGGTTTTTGCGCTTCGATCAAAATTAGCTTATACTTAAGGAGGACAATTTGGATCCAATTGCTTTGCATTACGCTTCTAAAGCCTTATTTTTGGTGCTAATACTCTCTCTTCCGCCCATCTTGGTGGCTAGCTTAGTGGGCTTGGGCCTAAGTTTGTTTCAGGCCATCACCCAGCTCCAAGAACAGACCCTTTCTTTTGGTATTAAGCTTATCGCCGTTTCAATTACTATTTTTGCTTGCTCAGGCTGGGTGGCGGTCGAGTTGATAAGCTTTTCTAGCGAGATTTTTAATCGCTTCTGGCTCGTTTAATTTTACTTAGGTAAAAATCCCATGGAGGTTTTAAAGATACTCTACGAGCCCTCTGTGGGTTGGTATACCGCTTCAATTGTCCTTGGGCTAATTAGGTTAACTATCCTTATCACAATGAGCCCTTTTCTGGGCGGGGGTACGCTGAGCGGTCAGCTAAAGGCCGGGCTCATATTTTCTTTTGCCTTAATTTTGGCCCCAGTTTGGATAGAGCAAGTTCCATTCGATAGCCCCCTAAACGTCTCTCATTTACCTTTATTAATAGGCTTAGCCCTCAAAGAGCTGGCCTTAGGCTTTATTCTCACCTGGGCCGTGGCCTTAGTCTTTTATATGGCTATGAGCGCGGGCTTTATCATGGATAACCAACGCGGGGCTACCATGGCCTCAGAACAAGACCCCTACTTGGCCGAGGAGACCTCGCCTCTAGGCTCGTTGTTTTTCCAGAGTTTGGTCTACGTCTTTTTTGTTGGCGGCGGCTTGATGACCTTTTTGCCTCTCTTTTTCGACTCTTACGTTATCTGGCCGGTCCTTTCCTTTTGGCCTAATCTAGCTAGCCAAAAGTTTGTCCTCTTTGCCCTTAATCTAGCTGATTGGTTAATGTTAAACGCCGTATTAGTGGCCGGACCTTTGGCTGCGGTCTGCTTACTAACCGACGCAGCCCTAGGGCTGATTAACCGTTTCGCTTCTCAGCTTAACGTCTATGTCCTGGCTATGCCCATTAAAAGCGCTATAACTATGTTCATCCTAGTTTCCTACTACTTAACTTTTTTAAGGCTTTCGCCCGGTTTTTGGACCGAAATGTTTCAAAAAACGCCTTTACTTAGGCTTATTTTGTTGGATTAAGAGCCATGAGCCAGGAGAAAACCGAACAACCAACCTCTAAAAGGCTTCGCGACGCTAGAGAAAAAGGTCAAGTCGCTAGGAGCCAAGAGGTGCCCTCAGCCGCCGTGGTCATGGTCACTGCTCTATATTTTGTTATTCGTGGGCCCTATCTTTTGGATCTCTTTGAACAGACGGCCGAGGCGGTCTTTAAGGTGGCCTGGACAGATTTTAACCAGGCTTATAGCTTCTGCTTAGCGATCGTTGGCCTATGTCTTCTTAAGGCTCTAGGCCCATTAATCCCAACAGTGGTCGTGGTCAGCGCCCTTAGCAACATGGCCCAGATTGGGGTCCTTGTATCCTTTCAGGCGGCCCTGCCAAAGCTTGAGAATTTATCGCCGGCTAAGTGGTTTAAAAAGACATTTTCTAAAAATAACCTCTTTGAGCTTTTAAAGAGCGTCGTAAAGGTTATTGTGGTTTCAACGGTAGTTTGGAAAGTAATATCTCGCGATTGGGCTTCCATTATGTCCATACCTATAGGTAACGCTAAGAGCTTATCTAAGATTATAGGCTCTTCTTTAGGCGACATGGTTATTTACGCAGCCGTAGCTTTTGCTATCTTAGCGATCATAGATTTTATTTACCAGAAATTTAAGTATATTAAGGATAATATGATGAGCAAGGAAGAAGTAATGAGAGAGTATAAGGAGAGCGAAGGTGATCCGCTCATTAAAAGTAAGCGCCGGCAGCTTCATCAAGAGATGGCTAACCAAAATAGCGTCAATAGCGTATCTAAAGCTAAGGTCTTAGTAACCAACCCAACCCATTATGCAGTGGCGATAGATTACGAGGAAGGAAAAAATGATCTTCCTGTAATACTAAGTAAGGGCGAGGGAGAAACGGCTAAGCGTATGATAGCCGAGGCTAAGCGGTTGGGCGTCCCGATTATGCGGGAGGCGACCTTGGCCCGCGATCTTTTTGAAAATGGACTGGAGTACTCCTATATCCCTAAAGATCTCATCGAGCCGGTGGCCGAGGTCCTTAAGTGGCTTAGGACCCTTGATAGGAGGTGAGGCGTGTCTAAAACCGCACCGCCCGATTTATTGGGCGTTTTAACTCAGGTTTGTGAGGATTTAGCTTGGGATCGCACTAGTGGAGAGGATCTTCTCTATCAGTTAACTAACGAAAAGAGTGGTCCTCCTAACGTGGTGCGTTTAGCAGAGGCCTTCGGCATGTTGATGGTAAAGCTTGAGGCTAGGGCCGTGGAGCGTGAAAACCTCATCGCCGATTTGGAATCGAGAAACACTGAATTAGAAGAGATAAGGCAAGGGCTGTCGAGGCGAAACGTTTTTTTGCAAGAAACTTTGGCCCACACCTTTGTTCAAAAACCCATTTTGGGCCATTGCCCGGCCATGAACCAAGTTATTGAGCGAGCGCTGCACGTGGCCCACTACCATATAAACACTATGATCTTGGGGCCCACCGGCAGCGGCAAAGACGTGTTGGCTAAGACGATCTTCCTAAATTCCCCACGGCGCGAGGCCGAGTTCGTGGCCGTTAACTGCTCGGCTATACCGGAAACCTTGTTTGAGAGCGAGATGTTTGGTATAGAAAAGGGCGTGGCCACGGGAGTGGAGAGGAGAAAAGGGTTGATAGAAGCGGCTAGCGGGGGGATACTCTTTTTAGACGAGGTGGCCGAATTAGCTTTACAAAACCAGGCTAAATTGTTAAGAGTGCTTGAGGAAAAACAGGTTCGGAGAGTGGGGGCTCGCAAAAGTTTTCCGGTTGATTTACAGGTCATCTCAGCTACCAACCTTGACATCAAAGAGGCGGTGGCCAGTAAGAGTTTTCGCGAAGATCTCTACTATCGTCTCAACGTGGTCGAACTAGTCGTTCCTCCTCTGCGCGAGAGAGGGGACGACATCATGTTGTTGGCTAAGTTTTTCCTAAAGTTTCACGCGGCTCGTATGGGGCGAAAAGAGTTAAGGATAGGAAGAGAGGCTGAAAAGGTAATCGACTCCTACCCATGGCCGGGTAATGTTAGAGAGCTTCAAAACGAGATGGAGAGGGTGGCGGCTATGGCCGAAGGCCCTGAGTTGCAAATTAGCGATATCTCCGATAGGATAATGCTTAGCGTAAGCTCTCGCGAAGAGTCTAGTGCTATAGCCGATAAAAGGTCTTTAAGCAGCTCTGAAGTCTCTAGCTCCTCTAACGGTCATGTCCCTGCTCAATCGGCCGAAAGCGATTTAGGGAGTGAAAAAGCCAATCAACGCGTGTCTTCTCTTAAAGAGCTATCCCGGGCCGAGGTGATAAAGGCCTTGGAGCGCCAAGGCGGCAATAAGACCAGAGCCGCCATCGAACTCGGCCTATCTCGCGAGGGCCTTAGAAAAAAACTAAAAAAAATGGGCATCAATTAGCGGCCCATACAGATAGCGCTTTTTTGGGTACCGTTTATAACCTAAATCTTCGTTAGTTTTAATTTAGCCTACGAAAGGCTTCCATGTGCCATCGCTAAGAATAAACCTAGAGGCCCTGCGCCATAATGCGGAAAAAGCCTCAGTTTGGGCTCAAAAATGGTCTCTTACGCTCCTGCCCGTGCTAAAGGGCCTTGATAGTCATCCCAGGGTCCTCGAGGTTGTGGCTAAAGCCGGTTTTCTTCGCTTTGGGTTTTCCGAGATTGGCGAGGCCTCGGGTTGGGGCCAAAGGGATAATAAAGTCCTCATTCAAATATGCCCTCCCTCTAGAATCAAAGAAGCGGCTGAGCTTTTCGGGCGAAGCTTCCAAGCCGAAATTGAAGTCGTCAAAGCCCTCGATAAGGCGGCCGAAGGCCTAAATCTAACCCACGAGGTCTTCTTAACCGTGGATTTAGGAGATGCTAGAGAGGGCTTAAACCTAGATCAATTGCCTCAGGCTTTGGAAGCGGCTTTAACCCTTAAAAATATTAAGGTTTTAGGCTTTGCCGCAATCTTAAGCTGCTTAAGTTCGGCCTTACCCGACAGCTCTTTGTTTACTTCTTTAGAATGGTTAGTTAATTTAGCCAGGGCTAAAGGCCTTATGGACCCACTTATAAGCCTAGGGGGCTCGGTCATGCTAAACTTCGTTGAAAGCGAGGGTCTTGGGCCAATCACCGAGATTAGGGCGGGGGACCCGTTTTTATTGGGCCGGGATATCTATCGCCAAATCGATTTACCGGGCGGACCTTACCGCCCTGACGTCTGCGAGATACAAACCGAGATTGTTGAAATAAGGTTAAGGCAAATAGGACTTTCGATTGGTGGCGGTGCCAAACACGCTTGCGGCCAAGATCAGCCCCCTATTTCACCTCAAGGGCCTAGGTTAAGGGCCTTACTTGAACTGGGCCGATTTCACGTTAGTCCTGGCCGCGTTTGCGGGCTCGAGGAAAACGAGTTGGACCAGCTTATCTGCCTTACTCCCGGATGCTTCGTGACCGGCTTAACGGCAGGGTACATAATCTTAGACGTGACCGATTGCCCTTTAAAGTTTAAAGCCGGAGATAAGATCTCTTTCGTTCCCGGTTACTGGGCCGCAGCCCAGGCCGTCCGCTCGGCCTCGGTAAAAGTAGAGATACTTCATTGACGGCAAAATTATTATAGTCCCCTTCTACAACCAAAAATTTCAATACAATTTTTATACTGGGCCATCGGTGAGCTTGTCTAGCCAGGCCTTTAAGCTAAATTTTCGTAACCGTTCACCAGGTCTTTTTTCACCCCACTTTGCGGCCAGAGGCGGATTTCAAGTTGAAATTAAGTTTTACCGTTGCCCTTTAAGAGCTTAACAATAGTTCTTTAGAGGTTTCCACTTAGGTTGGCGCTTCAACCCTATCTTTAAACCTTGATCGATGTTGGAATAGCTAAGCTCCTATAGGGAGATAAATTGTTGCGGTAAGTGTTGTCCCTTTCAATAGGCTTGAATCGTGCGTTCACGACCAAGAAGGCTTGGGAATGGATACAGTAATATTTACGCCTTATACTTAATATATGGTCGAAAGCAAAAAATATCCGTTATCAGTCCTTAAAATTATAACATAATCTTAATATTGATCGAAGCGCAAAAAGTCCCCTTGGAGTGGCGAAAATTGATAGTAAGTTTTCCGGAATGGCTGTGTTATAAATTAAAAACAGGTGATTACCAGAGCAGTAGAGAAAAGCCCTCCAAGATTCTCCCGGGGTAATGGCATTGATACGTAGCGCAAATGGTGAATGTAGCAACACATCAAGCCCCTCGATGGCTGAACCCCAATAGCTTATGGGGTTTAAAACCGAAGTTCGGTAACGAATAGGTCGGGCCTAAAGGACAGAGGAGACTAACATTATTGCTCCTCCTAGTCCCCACAGAGTGGCGGACGGGTCCGTAGTACTGATAAAACGGTTGCTTCAAGAGCAAACGAAGATACCAGTTAAAAGACTGGCCGAGGGAAGGGGCCCAGACAGTTGGATATGTGTGAAAGTAAGAAAGGGACCAGATATTGGGAAACCTAAGTATCGACAAAAGGTTCAGCAATTACAAGAAGCACTATATGAGAAAGCTAAGAGTGAACCCGACTACCGATTATATTCCTTATATGACAAGATATGTCGAAGAGACGTTCTTGAAGAGGCTTATCGCTGGGCCAAAAGTAATGGTGGCGGGCCGGGAGGAGATGGCCTAACCTTCGAGAAGAGCGAAGCGAGAGGAGTGGATAAATGGTTGGATTCTTTGGCGAAGAATCACCGGGAGAAGAACTATAGCCCCTGGGCGATCAAGCGTGTTTACATACCCAAAACTAACGGTAAGATGAGACCGTTGGGCATTCCTAATCTTAAGGATCGTGTGGCGCAAACAGCCGCGGTAATGATACTGGGAAGCATATTTGAAGCTGGCCTGGTGGATGAGCAATACGCGTACAGAGAGGGAAGAAATGTCCAGCAGACTGTGCAATGCCTTCTTAACCGCGATGGCCACACGGAAGAGGTGGACGCAGATCTTTCCAGTTATTTTGACACGATTCCACATGACTATTTGATGAAATCCTTAGCTCGGAGAATAGTGGATAAGGCTGTGCTACATCTGATAAAGATGTGGATATACTAACGACCGAAATGATTTGCCGGTTTCAACTTTAGATCTCAAAGGTAGATGGCGGCTGGAGGTGCCATGGAGCGGCAAATGTTTTCGGTTCTGGGTATAGAAGCCCCTGTGGAAGAGAGGGATGAAGAAACTGGAAGGATAACAAGAACGACGGAAAATCGGGATAAAAGAAGAGGTGTGCCGCAAGGTTGGCCACTGAGTTCATTTATGTCAAATCTGTACCTGCGTCGTTTTCCTTGGATAGAAGAAGCGTGGGTATGAAAAGCTATACAGGGCGGTCATAGTAAATTACGCCGATGATTTAGTCATCTGTGGTAAGAGGAATGCGGAAAAGGCTAGGGAAAG
>JAITQT010000475.1 GCA_031288745.1 Deltaproteobacteria bacterium | reverse complement strand
AATGTTAAAATTACTAAGCTCCTATAGGGGGCTACATTGCTGCGGGATGTGTCGTCCCTTTCAATAGGCTTGGCACCGCAGCGTTCTCTCTTGTGAACGGGCCCTTAAATGTTCACATTTGTGAACGGACACAATTCCTTAGCTGCCCAAAGTGATTTGCAAAGGCGAATTTTAAATATGAGCTTAACCTCTTTTAAGACCTCTTTCGTAACTATAGCCAATCCTTTCGAGGGTTGGTCGTGGTGGTTTTCTTTTTCTGGCCCGTGGTTGCTTGGCCTGGCTCTCTAGCTTTACGCTTTAAGCCTATAAAATAACAACCGCAGCCCCGCTCGCCGCGGTTTTTTTATGCCTTTATTTTTTGGCTTCTTGTGGCCCCCTATTTTTTTTTGGTAACCAAGGCTCGTTAGTGCGGTTAATTTAGGAGAAAACGTATGATTACCGTCAAACAGAAAGCGATTTTTCTTGATAGCGACGTGGCGACACCCATTAGTCTTTTTTTATCTCGAATTGGTGAAAGCGAGGCCGGCGTGCTCTTGGAAAGCGCCGAAGTGGGCGGGCGCTGGGGTCGCTATAGCTTGATTTGCCAAGGTCTTTTAATAAAGCTTACTTGTCGTCAGGGCCTTTTGGATGTAGAGACGGCTGATTTTCGTTTCGAGCCCTTAACTAAATTTTCTGGTCTTCCCTATTTGCAGGGCCTTAAACAGCTGATGAGAGAGCTTACGGTCTTACCCGATCCCGCCTTTGAGAGCTTACCACCCATCACCAGAGCCTTCTACGGCTATTTAGGTTACGGTTTAGTTAGCGAGATTGAGCCCTGTTTGAGCCCTTGGATAAATCCCAAGAACAGCGAGGCGGTTATGGGACTTCCAGCCAAAGTCTTTCTCTTCGATCACGCTTATAATAGGTTAGTTGAGATATCTTTGGGCGGCACTGCCTTGCCTCTTAAAGTAGAACCCAAGGAGAGCGTTGGGCCCGAGGGCTTGACCGTAATGCCGGATAAGGCGGCCTATTTGGAGATAGTTAGACAGGGGCGAGAGGAGGTGGCCCGAGGAGAACTTATCCAGTTGGTGCCCTCCATGGGTTTTGAAAAACCTTTCTCCGGCTCTCCTTTTGCCGTTTATAGGCGCTTAAGGCGATTAAACCCCTCGCCTTATATGTTTTATCTCCAATTACCCGAAATTAGTCTAATTTGCTCTTCGCCCGAAGTTTTAGTCTCTTGCGATAAAAATCGCCTTAAGCTTTGTCCCATCGCCGGCACTAGGCCTAGGGGGCAAGATAGGGTCGAAGACGATCTCTTTGAGGCCGAACTCACTGCTGACCCGAAAGAAATAAGCGAGCACGTCATGCTAGTTGATTTAGGCCGTAACGATCTAGGAAGGGTAGCTGCTAGCGGTTCGGTGAAAGTTGAGAGGTTTATGGAGGTGGAGCGTTTTTCCCATGTCATGCACCTAACCTCCCACCTTGGGGCCAATTTGGCCGAGGGTAAGGAAGCGGTCGATGTTATTGGGGCCGCTTTTCCGGCCGGTACCCTTTCCGGGGCCCCTAAGATTAAAGCTATGGAGCTAATCGCTCGCTATGAGGGCATTGACCGTGGACCATACGGCGGGGCCATAGGTTGGCTGGGCTTAGATAAGGATAAAGTTAATCTCGATTTAGGAATAGCCATTAGAAGCCTTTGGGTTAGAGACGGACGAGCCTATTGGCGGGCCGGGGGCGGGGTGGTTTATGATAGCGAGCCGCAGCGGGAGTGGCGGGAATGCTTAAATAAGGCTGCGGCTATAGTTTCGGCCCTGGAAGGTCAATCGAAGGAGGCTGGTAATGTTTTTAATAATTGATAATTATGATTCTTTTACCTATAATTTAGTTCAAGCCTTCCAATCTTTGGGCCAAGCCCCTAAGGTAATGAGAAACGACGACCCGGCCTTATTAGACCTGGCTGACAAAGAAGAGCTTGAGCGGGTTTGCCTGTCGCCCGGGCCAGGGCACCCAAGGGAGGCCGGTTTGTGCCGGGCTTTTATGGAAAAGCTCTTAAAAAAAGAGCGGCCCATTCCCGTGCTCGGGGTCTGCTTGGGCCATCAGGTTTTGGCCGAGTTAGCTGGCTCTCCAGTAGTTTTAGCCTTAAAAGTCATGCACGGAAAGGTCTCGCCCATCGAGCACGATGGCAAGGGTTTGTTTCGCGCTCTACCTCAAGGTATGAAAGTTGGGCGCTATCATTCTTTGATAGCTTCAGAGCCTGGCGCGGATATGAAAATAGCCTTTGAAGTCACTGCCCGCTCGCCTGAAGGGGAGATCATGGCCTTACAATATCTTGATAAGCCGATAGTCGGGGTCCAGTTTCATCCCGAGTCAGTGCTAACGCCTGAGGGGCTCGATTTGTTGGCTAATTTTTTGATACTAGAAAAAGACGATAAGGCTATTGACTCTAGGCTAGGGCAAGCTCAAGCTACTCCGGCCCCGCTTAGCCAGATATTTGAGTCTTTAGGTTTAGGTCAAGATTTAAATCAGGATTTGGCCACAATGGCCTTCGAGCGCTTGATGGACGGAGAGCTTAGCTCGGCCCAGGCTGGGGCCCTTTTATTAGCCCTTCGGGCCAAGGGCGAAACGGCCACGGAAGTGGCGGCAGCGGCCAAAAGCGTTTTAGAGAGGGCGGTTAAGGTCTCTTTTCCCCAAGGGACCGTCTTAGACGTGGTTGGCACTGGGGGCGACAATCGCTATTCCTTTAATTGCTCGACGGCCACAGCTCTCACCTGCGCCGCTTTAGGCCATCGGGTCCTTAAGCACGGAAACCGCTCCGTCTCCTCACGCTCGGGGAGCGCCGACGTCTTAGAAAGACTGGGGTTTAATATTGAAATTAGTCCTACTGAAATAGATAAGCTTCTTAATAAAGATAATTTCGTCTTTCTTTACGCCCCTCTATATCATCCTTGTTTTAAGCATATTATGCCAGTGAGACGAGAGCTGGGGGTAAGGACTTTGTTTAACATCCTCGGGCCTTTGGTTAACCCAGCTAGGCCCACCCATCGGCTCATTGGGGTTTACCAGCCCCAGCTCCTTGATTTGATGGCCAAGACTTTGGTCGAGTTGGGCGCGCAAAGGGCGGCCGTGGTCCACGGGGCCGGGGGTTATGACGAGCTTACCCCAATCGGGCCCGCTCAAACGCGCATTATCAAAGGGGGCCAGATAGAAAGCCTAACTCTAGATCCCGCCGAATTCGGGCTAAAGCCTTGTTCGGAAAAAGATTTGGCTATTAAAGATCCGGCCGAAGGGGCTCAGGTTTTAAGGCAGGTTTTGGCCGGGCGCGGTAGCGAAGCTATGAGGCAGACCTTGGCCTTTAACGTGGGGCTGGCCCTCTATCTATTAACCGAAGATGGTATGGC
>JAITQT010000473.1 GCA_031288745.1 Deltaproteobacteria bacterium | reverse complement strand
AATGTTAAAATTACTAAGCTCCTATAGGGGGCTACATTGCTGCGGTATGTGTCGTCCCTTTCAATAGGCTTGGCACCGCAGCGTTCTCTCTTGTGAACGGGCCCTTAAACGTTCACATTGGTGAACGGACACAGGATATCGCTTGAATAAAACTTTTAAAGAAAATATTGATGGTGCGCTCTTTTCAGAGGCCACATTAGCCCAAGCCCTTAAAATTAAACCCGCGCTAATCTGCCAATGCGGTTTGGTTCCCAAGCGCTCTGGCCTGAATCTTGAGTTTGGAGATATGTTCGCCTTATCTTCCGACTTAAGCCCAGGCCAATACCTCATAATCGACGCTACATCTCCTCACGAGCTTCCTAAAAATCCCGAGAGCTTTTCCGCCATTATGGTTAGCGGCTCTCTCTCAATGGTTACCGATAATCACGATTGGTCAATTAAGCTATCGAAATGGCTTATGGGCGCTCTTAACCAAAATCTACCTATTTTAGGCGTTTGCTACGGCCACCAGCTTTTAGCCCAGACTTTAGGCGGTACGGTGGGCTATCAACCCCAAGGCCTTAAAATCGGGACCTTGCCTATTAGTTTAAAAGGGGAGGCTAAAAACCACCCCTTGACCAGCTATTTACCCGATGTTTTCCTAGCCAATCTAGCCCACAGCCAAGCTGTCCTTAAAATCCCCCCCAAGGCCGTTATCCTAGCTAGCGCCGAACACGATCCCCACCAGATCCTAGCCTACGGTCCTAAAGCGGTTAGCCTTCAATTTCATCCAGAATTCAACCAAGATGTAATGGAGGCCTTCGTTAGCTGGGCTAAAAGTTCCCAAGAGGCTGAAATAGAAAGCGAAAAAAAAACACCAAAAAAAATAAATTTTTGCCTGCCCCTTAAACCTACACCTATGGCGACTTCACTGCTGAGTCGTTTTCTTAAGCTAGCTCTTTTAACATAACAATAGAGTTCTTTTTAGTAACTTTAGGCTTTATTTAAACCAAAAATTTTTTTTCCCGCTCTCCGCTAGTTAGGACTTTTTAGCCTTACGGCTAAAGCCTCAGGTTTGGAGCGACGAAATTTTAAATAAAAATTTTTCCAGCTCAATAATTCTTCTTGCTTTTTTTAACTCCCTTATGATATAAAGTAAAATAGTTTTGAGACTAGATTTGATAGGTCAATGTCTCTTCTTTTTATCTTTACTTTTTTTCTCGGTAACCGTTCACCAATTCTTTTTTTCCTCACGTTACAGCTGGTAGCGACTTTCAAGTTGTAATTAAGTTTTAGCATACTCTTAAGAGCTTAACTTTAGTTCTATTAAGGTTTCTACTTAGTTCGGTGCTCCAACCATATATTTTAACTTGGATTAATGTTAAAATTACTAAGCTCCTATAGGGGGATACCTTGTTAAGGTATGTGTCGTCCCTTTCAATAGGCTTGGTACCGCAACGTTGTCACTTGTGAATGGGCTATTAAACGTTCACATTAGTGAACGGACACTTTAACTCGTAAAACTTTTGCCCTTTAAGGTGAAAAGATTAGTTTGGTTACTAGCCTTTATTAGAAGCGCCGTAAAACTCTGTCCTGCAAGGCTGGGATATATGGCGCATTATTTACGCTATTTTTTTTCACGGCCTATAGGTCGCTGCTTAATGCCTATGAAGGACATGGCCCATAAAGCCAGCCGATAGGGCAAAAATCCTCCTCAGGAGACTTGAAGGCCTTCTGCTTCAGGTTCCCTATGAAGCCTCTTCCTTCAGAAAAGGGAGTACGTCATCAAATTGGCCGCTTGTTTCCCCTTAAGGTATCGACCTTGATCTGAAACAATACCTTTTCTTTAGTATGGGGAAAAAAAATCAATTTAGTTTTTGGATTCCTTTCGCCCGCCGAAGATCCGCTAATTCCAGTGCTCGATCCCGCCTTTCGTAAACGCCCGGGATTTCAGCGACTGACCTGTTCCGGGGCCACTTTAGTTTGAAGCTCATTGTTTTTCCTCAAGACTTTTCTATATTCCAGCCGCTATATTCACGCCCAAAATTTATCAAATCAAGGCTTTCGGCTAACCCTCTTTGCTTATTTTTTATAGGTTGGCTCAAACGGCTTTGGTCTTTGATCAATCTCATTTTGTGTTCACCTCAAGTCGCCTTAAAATCACCTGAACTAGCGTCCATTTTGGCGACGTAGTAGTAAGGCGCGTCTAAAATTATGCTCAAAAGCTCTTTGTAGTCGCTCCGTGTAACTTGGCCTTTTAGGCTAAGAGATATAGATTTTTCGCAGCAATATTAGCTGCGTTGAAAACCCGCCTAAGGGCGTGACCCCAGCGGCCAGCCCCAAAAACGGGTCCCCCTCTAAATTAGACCGAAAGAGGGCCTTCGCTTTCGGCTCAATAACCTTCCCAAACCAAACATTAGGTAGGGAGGATATCGGCAACAAGAACTGTCTCCGCCAATCCGTTTTTTCCCAGCTAAGGAGAAGACGCCATTCATCCTCTGGTTGAAACCAGTGGATACCCTTTCGAGGAAAACAATAAGATGAAAACGATTTATGTTGGGAATTTACCCTTCAGTTCAACCCAGGCTGAGATCAGCGATCTCTTTAGCCGCTTCGGGACCGTTCACTCGGTCAACCTCATCAGCGACAGAGAAACCGGTCGCCCTCGCGGCTTCGGCTTTGTCGAGATGGATCCCGAGCAAGCTCTAGCCGCCATCGACGCCCTTAACGGTACCGAACTCGGCGGTCGCAGCTTACGAGTTAACGAGGCCAGAGGCCGCGAAGCTCGCCCCGGCGGAGGCGGCGGCAATTACCGTCGCGAATAGACCAAAATTTAGGTTCAAACCGCGTTTAAAAAACCGCTGGAAGTTTTTGACTTATCGGAAGCGCTTAAAACTCCGCCTTCAGGGCGGAGGTATAAGGCGCATTGGTTAGCGCTTAAAATATTTTCTCTGGCAAACAGGTCACGCTGAATGCCTGTGCAAATTATAGCCCTCAGCCAGCCGACGAAATAGGAACCTCTTAAGAGACTTGATGACTTCCTCTTTAGGCTCTATAGCCATTGCCTTCCTTCAGGGTGGGGAGAGGTCAATTAGTCTTAGCTAATAAAACTTGCGTTTTAATTTGCGGGCTAATATTTAGCCCAATAACTAAAGCGCTCCCTAATTTAGCCCTAATTTTTTAAGTCTTTCTTCCTGGGTCTTATGCTTTGTCGAAGCGCAAAACCTCTAAAACAAAATAGTCTAAAAAAATTAACTAGTAATAAGACTATGTTACAAATTTAAGGACTGACTAAGGGGGCTTTTTGCGCTTCGATCATGCTTAAGAGCTTGATTTTAGTTCTCCGGTCTTTTTTCTAACTTGCGCCTTCTTAGAGCTAGAGCCACTGTCAACCACCACCAGCTAAAGCTGGAGGCTTGAAGAAATTGCGGCTAAAGCCGCAAAAAAAACTTCATGCAAGTGCCGCCAACTCAATTCGACGGTCAGTATTTAAAGTATTTCGGCGGATACTGAACCACTATAAGCCGACTACACTTCCAATTTCTACCTTAATCAGTGACATTACAGCTACTATAGCCTTAAGTTCCCTCTACCCTCATCTGATCTTGTTTAACGTTTCGCTCACTAACGATCTATCCTGCTCCATAAGTACTCCTCGTTTTCACCATTGCTCCCCCCTTCCAAAAACCTGGTTTGCTGTCGAGGCCTTTTCCGTCTAAAGCGGTCTTGCGGTTCTATGAGGGCCCTCAATTCACTACCAGCTCACAACACCGCTAAAGACCTTCCACATCTCTCGCCTTACCTTCCGAACATTTTACAATCACCGTAACCGTTCACCAAGTCTTTTTCCCTCACGATGCGAATGGTAGCGACTTTCGAGTTGTTATTAAGTTTTAGCATACCCTTAAGAGCTTAACATTAGTTCTTTTGAAGTTTCTACTTAGCTCTCTGCTCCAACCATATATTTTAACTTTGATTAATGTTAAAATTACTAAGCTCCTATAGGGGGCTACATTGTTGCGGTATATGTCATCCCTTTCAATAGGCTTGGTACCGCAACGTTCTCTCTTGTGAACGGGCCTTTAAACGTTCACATTTATGAACTGACACCAATCACCCCATGACCATCTTCACCTGTCAGTTCTTCAGGCTAAATAACTAAGCTGGTGGCACCATGCTCGCAGTTTCAGTTAGCGCTGACTCAGCAGTATTCCCAGGCCAGATTCGCAAAATATATGGATGCTGTTTGGGACGGTTTATTTTGTCATAAAAAGACGGAAAATATTGTCCAGCAAATTTGAATCTGGTAGGAGGCGGGTTTGCCCCGCCGCCCTCCCACACACCTAGGCGTGCCGTTCGACACCGGGTGGTTCGGTAGTCCAATATTAAGCATGACAATTCCTATAAAGCCAAGATGCGTTCTAACAGGTCTGTCGACATCATACTTTTCTCGTTGTTGTTCCCGCCTATTGCTACTGAGGTTTCCACACTAAGCCCTTCCCGATTCCTCTTGGTCTCCAACCTACCATCCTCGGGATAGCCCACTTCGTCTGCGGTTTTCTGCTCTATACGCAAGATTACCCTTTCACATAAAAAGCAGATGGCGGCGGGAGGTGCTATAGCGCGGCCAATGTTTTCGGTCCTGGGTATATATATGAAAGAAGGGGGTTAATATTGATAAAGAATAAATTGATTGCCCCTGTACTGAAATGGGTCGGTGGCAAACGTCAGCTACTAGATGTTCTCAGAGCGATGCTTCCCGAAAAAGTTACTGTCTATTGCGAACCTTTCTTAGGGGGAGGTGCGTTACTTTTTGATTTGCAACCTAAAATCGCCTATGTGAACGATATAAACAAAGAG
>JAITQT010000443.1 GCA_031288745.1 Deltaproteobacteria bacterium | reverse complement strand
AAAAACTTAGAGACATTGCCCACCCGAAGGTGTGGAGGCTCATCAACGGGATGGTACGGCAAGCAATATTTATGCCAGTAAAAGCGGTTTAAAAAAAAATTTTGACGCTTTTGCCCTGTGTTTTCGCACGCAGGTATAGCTTTTGGATAAAATTTAGCTTCGGGCTTTAAAGACGCCTTTTGGCCAGTCTTTTTAGGCCGTAAGCTTGGCCTAAGAGTTTAGATAAGCGAAGCCTAGCCTCAAAATCTTAGCCAAACTAAAATGGCCCGACCGCTCAGGTCAACAATTTTCATGGCTAACCGCGTCAGAAGCTTTAGTCTTTTACCAATGGTTTTTCTAGCCTCTATAAAGAAAGGGCAGCGATCGATTAAAGTGGTCTCGGTTATTTTAGCAAATTGGGCGGCGTCGTTTATGAAAAAATGGATGGGAGCCGAGGTATTTCCTGTTTTTTTAACGTAGCGGTTGGCAAACTTGACCCCTTTTTCGTTGGTGGCATCGAAGATTATTTCGGCTTTGGGAAAAGAGTTCTTCAGATCTTTAATGAAGGCGATAATTTTCTCCTCACCATAATATTGGAAAACGCCCATAACTATAAAAAGCGTCGGCAGCGTTCGATCTATTGATTTTACCCAGTCTAAGGTGAACATGTCGGCACCTATTAAAATCTCGTTGAGACTTTCGCCCAGTAAAGAACGCCTCTTTTCTATAACCTTAGGCAGATCGACCTCGTAAAATAAGTCTCGTTTATTTTCGAGCCGAAAATAGACGGTTTCAAGACCCGCGCCAAGGTTAATGACGTTAGATTTATCATTTTTGGCCAAAAAGTTTTTAGTCATCGAATCTAAGAGATAATATCTCGCGGCCGAGGCCATTTGGAAAAACTCGGATGGTTTTTTTTGATTTATTTTATCCATAAGTTCATTTTCTAACGATAAGGCCTTGCCGTCAAAAAAATATTCTGGAAACCTTTTTGAAACGTAAATCCGGGCTATCAGCGGTATATATAGCGTGTCAGCCACGCCTTCAAGCTTAATCATAACTAGATCTCCCTTAGGTTGAATGGATCAGATTTTGTTTTGGCCAATAAGGCGAATTATTTTTTATAGATCGCCAGAGAGGAGTTTAAAACTCTATTAACTCTCTATCAAAATTTTTAAAGGTTAGGGGCCTCGGCTTTTCCATGGCTGCGGCCGCGACGAAGTCGCCAAAGGCGAAGGTAGGCGTAAACCAGCGCTTGGTAACCGAGCCGTTAATCTCTTCTATCTCTCCCCAATTATCTTCTTTAAAAGGGGAAACTAGCGTTCGCTCAAGGCCTAAGCTTAGCCCGCGTCCGTCGGCCTTCATGACCGCTTCTTTTCTCACCCAGAGGCGAAAAAAAGCCTTTCGGCGCTCATGGGCCGTAAAGCCCCTAAGGAGAATTTGCTCTTTTGGGTGAAAAAAAACCGATACCCCGCTAAGATCAATATCTCGCGAGTTAATGTTTTCAACGTCAATTCCCACTGGATCGCTATCGCCGCCGACGGCCAAGAGGGCTAGGTTTTGGCAATGAGAAAAATTAAACGATAGATTATCCCAGTAAGGCTTACCCCAAGGACCGTAAGAAAAATCTTGATCTATTGGCCTAGGGTTATCCAGATATGAAATTAAAATTTTCTTAATTGCCACCCGCGAAAAGATAAATCGACTGCGATCGATTGGCCGTAAAAATTTGTCGGCTCGATTTCTCTCTTCTGGTGAGAGAATGGCCCTAAGGCAAGCCGTAGGCGCAATTTGATCTAGCTTAATTAGCCAAATCTCTATTCGTCCTTTCGCGCTAATAGGAGCTTTTATTGGTAGTCGCGGCTCTTGGCTAACTATTGGCGTGCGCTCGGGCCGAGTTTTAGAAATAATATTTGATTCCCGCATAGACATGATCGTTTTTATCATATTGGCCTATGTCACCGTCGTCTTTACCGCCAAGAAGCATATAGCCAATTTTAAATTTTAGGTGATCGTCAAAATCGTATTCGTTAAAAAGTTCTAAACAATAATCATGGCTAGTTAAATAATAAACCCCGCGGACGCCGCTGCGTAAGGCCTCGTTAAAAAACTTATTTTCGAGGTTAAAACTTATTCCGTAGCGCTCGCGGTCAACGCCCCAAACCTCGGCCCCGGAGTAGCGAAAGTAGAATCCCTGGGCTTGGATTATTAAATTGGTAAAAAAGTTTTTATCCCAGCCCGCAACCACTTGAAAGTCGTCTCTCTTTTCAACGCTTATTAACGAACTCTGAAAGGGATAGTTGGACTTATAGGCCGCCTCGGCCCTTAAGGTTGAATTAAATAACGAAACGGCCGCGCTCAGGGCGTACGTTTCGTAAGTATCGTAGGAGGCGGTCGCCGCCGGGGCCATAACCGATTGGTCAAAGCCTAAACTAAAGCGAGGCGCGTGCTCGTAGCCTCGGAAGTAAATGAAGGCTAAATCAAAGCCTTGGCGGAAGAGCTTAAAGCGAGCGCCTAATTGAGTATGACGCGCTTTTTGGCCCTCTCTAGTAACGATAATCCCAGCTTTATCGGCTTGTCTTAGATACCTAAGGGCTTTAGGTTCCCAAGGGGAACCGCTTTTTGGTAAAGAGCTAAAGCGCGGCCATGGGACAATGACTAAATCTAATAACCCAAATCCAAGGTCGGCCCGAACGTCAGCGGCCACGACTGATAAGCGCTGATTGCTACGGGCCGTGGCCAGAGGATCGCGATAATCAATAGGGTTAATTACGTCGGCCGCGCTCATAGAATCGGCTTCTCCCCACCGAATTTGCTGCAAGCCTAAAATAAAATCTAGGCGAGAGGTATCGATGGTTAGATATGCTTCGTTAAAGGCTGCGGTTCCAAATTTTTCATAGGAATATCTGGTAAAGACAGAAAAATCACCTTCAACGTAGCCGCTCACGAAAGCGCTTAGAGGTCCCTTGCTTTTAATCGAAGTCTCTGCCCAGATGCGTTGACGCATACTAATAGGTTTGTGGCTATAAGTCGATTGACGGATTGTCGTTTCTAACCAGGCCGACCAGTTAAAATCTAAAGTCCGTTTTCTCTCGCTTTGAGCGTAACGTCCGAGCTTTACGCTCTCTGCGACCTTATCCGAGCTATCGGCTAAGGCCGCAGCGGCCGAGTTTAGGCTTATAAAAATGGCTATAAGTAACCATAGCCTAATAAGGCGTGGCCAAGATTTTTTTAAGCCTATCGTTATGTTGATTATGGCGCTCAATTTGGGATTATCGATGAAGCCTACTTTGTTCAAAATCTTGGTCCTTAAGTCCTACGTTGTATTGTATTTTGCTCCAATCAACCACGGTGCTCGAGGTTCCGTCGGCTTTATCAATTTTTAATTTTGTGGTCGTCCAGATGCCATCTATCTTATCGCAGGTTAAAAAATACATGGTCTTAAGTAGCTTATTTTTTTTATCGTAATATTCGATTTTTTCTCTAAGTAAATTGTCCTTGCGCACCCATTGAACTTGTCTTGAATATTGGGTGTCTTTTTGCTTTATGGCCGTTCGCGTTAAGATATAGCAATCTTTTCCGTCGACCGTTTCGCTACCCTGTATTTCGTAGGTATACTCTTCCACGTCGTCCATGTTTTTTAGATCTTCGTTAGCCAGATCGCTTCTCATAAAAGAAGAAAACATGCTCGAGCCACTAATGCGTCTAGTCATGCTTTCGGAGGGCAAATATACCCACAAATCGTCGTCTTTGTCTGTACCCTGATAGGTCCACTCTAAGTAGGTGATGCCCTTAACTTCAGCCGGTTCGTTAAAGACGAAGAGGACGCGTTCTTCTTCCTTGTTAGGTTTTATTTGTTTAGTAAAAAGATCAAATGACCGAGTTAAGATTTTCCCATCGCGGGTAATGGTCATAACCCCCGAGCTAATGGAATCGACGCTATTATCGACGTCGTCCATTTGTTGAGCTAGTTTTTTCCCAGCGATAGCGGGGTCGTCGGCGGCCCAGACTATGGAGGCGATGGAGAGGATAAGGATAGAAAATAAAAGCGAGCGGATATAATTCATATCAGTCCCCTTAGGTTAAGATTTGTTTAAGAAGATAGTTTGGGGGCCTCAAACGTAGGTGCTTGCGTCGCTATTTGGACGCTCGTAGTTTTTTTTAAAGGCTGAAGTAGATATAATAGGGCCGGAGAAAAGGTTAGATCAGCTAGCCAGCCCCAAATAAAGGCCCCGCAGCTTAGTAGTCCAAATTGGATCGTTGTTCTAACGTCGGAGAGGGCGAAAACCAAAAACCCCAAAACTAGCGAAACCGTCGTGTAGGTGACGGGACGACCCACGTTTAAAATAGTCTCGAAGAGGGCCTGGCGGTAGTCGCTATTAAGGGCTAGATTGCGTTTAAAATTAATGTAGAAATGGGTGGTGTCGTCAACGCAGATACCTATAACGACCGAGGAAAAAACCATTAAGACGATACTGACGTTAACGTTAAAAAGCCACATCAGTCCGAATGGGGCGATCATAGGCACTATGTTTGGCAGCATGCTTATAAGCCCAAGTTTTAGCGACCATAAAGCTAAGATCATCATTATGGTAATAGAAACCGCGGCGCTAACTAGGCTAGAAACTTGGCCGGTTAAGACGTGGTCGCTAATAGAGGCTACCCAGGCCATCTGCCCGGTGTATTGAGTTTTTAATCTACCTCCAAGCTCTCTTTCGATAAATGCGTCGAGAGCCCTTATAAAGGCCTTGACCTCGGCGGTGCTCATGGTTCTAGTTTGAACGTGGACCCGTGCTACGTCGGATAAAAAGCTAAGTTCTTTATCTAGGTTTTTTCCACCCGACATTTCGTAGAAAAATATGCTCTCGCTTACTTTGTCTTGATTTTCTGGTATTCGGCGCGAACCTGGCGCTTCATTATGGAGCGCTTCGTTTACCCTTTTAATAGTGTCGACCAGGCTATGGGTCTTTTTAGTGTGTGGGTTAGTTTCGGCATAGCGCTGAAGTTTTTCTAAGTCGGTTAGAAAGCCGATATCCCGCGCCCCGTTTTCGCGTCCGCTATCGACCATGATTTCGAGGGCCATAGCCCCGCCCAAGCGAGAGTCAAAAAAATCCGAATCTCGCCGGTATTGGATGTCTAAGCTAAGATCTTTAATAAAGTTTGTTTCGACCTTAAGGCGAGTAAAGAGGGCGGCGCAAACGATAGTGGTGAGCGTAAAAAAGACGACTACGCCGCGCCTATGTTCGACGCTAAAGATAACGAGTTTATTTAGCATAGCATCGAGCCAAATATTTTTGGCTTCCGGAGCTTGTTTGGGCGCTTTTTTTTCCGGCCAGATCAAATAAGCCACCGGGGTTAAGGTTATGGCGAGAATAAAGGCCAGGCCCACCCCGATGCCCGAATAGAGGCCGGCCATGCGAATGGGCGCGATATCGGTGGAAATAAACGAAAGAAAACCCAGCATGGTCGTTAATGAGGTAATTAAGCATGGCAACATGCATTCGCGTATGGTGGAAATCATGGCCGCTATATGCTCTTCGCCCTTATCGCGATGTCGGTGGTAGTCGGCTATAATGTGCACGCAGTCGCCTAGGCAAACCGAAAGCAGCATGGCCGGCAGCATAATGGTCATAAGAGAGAGCGTCCAGCCCATAAAACCAATAATTCCTATGGTATAGACGATACTTAAAACAATAGTTACGATAGGGGCCATTACGGCTCGAAGGCCTCGGCCAAAGTAGAAGAGCAGAACCGCTTGAACCGTTAGGCAAATTAAGCCTAGCTTAATAGCCTCATAGGCGGTTAGATAGTTAGTTTCGTAGTTTTGAATGGGGGCACCGACCAGATGGACGTCTAAAGCTTCAAATTGCGGGCGCTTAAGGATAGAATAGATGGCCGGGGCAATCTTTTTACGCGGATCTTTTACCTCTTTAGGGTAGATATCGCATTCTAAAACTATGATGGCTATCTTTCCGTCTTCGGAAATGAGCGTGTTTAGATAGTCGGGATAGCTCATAGCCTTCTTTTTAAACTCATTCATCTCTTGGGTCGTTTTAGGAATTTTTTCGGCCAGAGGTGCCGCCGTAATTTCGTCGTTATAACCAGAGAGATATTCGACGTTCCCCAGCCAGGTCGTTTTCTTAAGGTAAGGAACTTGTTTTTCAATAGCCTCGGCCAAGTCTTTTATCCTAACTAGCGTTTCATACTCGAAGACGTTTTGAGTCTTAATGGCGACGGCTACCGCATCGTCGTTACCAAAGAGCGATCTAAAGCGTTCTATGGCTAAAACTGCTGGATCGTCTTTTTCAAAAAATGATTCGTTAGAGTTATCAAAGACAAGGTTTCTAGAAAAGTAGAGCGATAAACAGGCTAACATTAGGCATAGTATTATTATGGGCCAGCGTAAGCAGCTCAATAGGCTGACGTACGCTCTGGCCCTTCGCTGTCTCGTCGATTCGATAAGTTCGTAAGATTTAGCTTTCATAAAGTTATATTTACCGAGATTGTAGTTTAGAGTGAGAGCTATAAGCTTAGATCGTTTCGATTTTTAGTTTCGATATATTGAACCTTCAATTTAACTCCCCCTTAGGCCACGGCTTTTAGTTCCATTTTGACGATGTCGAGAAGCGCTCTTTCTTCTTTTTTTATGAAAAAATGATCGCCGTTTAGACTATGCTTATGAAACGGTCCGCTGGTTAAGCGCTTCCAATCGTCTAGAAATTCGACCCCGGCTTCTCTGTCATTTTTACCGCCGATAGCCACAAAGGGAATATCGAGCACCGAGTTGTTTTCATAAGTTTCATCCATGGTGAAATCGGCTCGCAAGAGCGGTCGGTACATGTCCATAAAGGCCTTGTCTCTTAAAATTTCCTCAGGAGTGCCGGCTAAATGGCGTAGTTCTTCCATAAAGCGCTCGTCGGGTAAATCGTGGATACGCCTAGTCGCCGGAAAGCATGGCGGAAGGCAGCCTGAGGCTATGACTAGAGCTGGTTTTTTTTTCATCTCCTCTAGCCTCCTACTTAACTCAAAAACGATTTTGGCCCCCATGCTGTGGCCAAACAAGACGAAGGGTTTAGAGAACCAGATCTGGTTTTCATCGAAAAAGGCCTCGTTAATTAGAGCTTGGGCCAGCTTTGGTATACTGTAATAGCGAGGCTGAGAAATCCTTTCCTCGCGTCCTGGCAATTGAACGGCGTAGAGTTCGGCTAACGGCCAAAGGGCTTGTCCCCAACGGCGGTAAATTGAGGCACCGCCTCCGGCGTAAGGAAAACAAAACATCCGTAAGGGGGCCGAGTCGGAGTCTGACTCATGATTATGGATTAACCAAGCGCTTTTGAGCATTACTAATCTTCCTTTTTGAGAGCAGTTAAGGCCTTGGCTAAAACCTCATTTAGTTTTAAAGCGATTATTGAGATGTCTTCTTGGCTTTGAAGTAAGTTAAAGTGATCTGATCGCGTTTCGACTATCTCAAATGAGCCACCAGTTAGAGAGCGCCAATATGATAGGCTTTCTTGATTTTGATCTTTAGCTTTAAAGTAAATAACCGAACGATTTTTTAGCTTCTTGGGCTGGTATTGATATAAGGCCTCTAGATTGGCTAGGCCTACTTTAAGCATATTGTCTACGTTTTCTAGCTCCGCCTCTAACTTTGAATTGATAGCACCGGCTTCTTTTAAGCTTTCGGCCAAAAGCTTTATTTGCTCTTTTCGACTAAGCTTATCAAAACCTTGGCTAGCCTCGGCCTGGCCGGCTAAAATTTGGGCCGCTTCTTTAGAGAGCTGCTCGGTAAGAAATATCAAATCGCCCCGTCTTTGTCCGTAGCGCTTATCCCAGAGATCTTTTGAGGGAGGATCTAGTAAAATTAAGGGAGTTTGATTTATTTTTTCTCCGCGCTCTTCCGCTTTATTGGCCATCTCCCAAGCAATAAAGGCCCCCATTGACCAGCCGCCTAAGATTAGCTTATGAGCTTTATTGATGGGTTCAATTAAGCGCGAGTAGTTCTCGATCATTACTGAAAAATCGTAAATGGGCTGACATTGACCTTCTAGGCCGCGGCTTTGGAGAGCGAAAAAAGGAATTTGAGGCATAGCTTTAGAAAGTTTTGCGTAGCTCGTAACCAAGCCCTCGATTGGGTGAGCCAAACAAATGCCGATTGGCCCTTGAGTTTCGTTTAGCAATACTAGCGATAAATCAGCCGAACTTTGTTCAGAGCTAATAAGCTCTGATTGCTCAGAAATAGTTGGAGCTTCAAGCAGATCTTTAAGAGAAATTTGACGCCCAAACTCCTTTTGAAGTTTTCTTAAAAGCTGGAAGGCTGAAAGCGAGTCGCCGCCTATAAGAAAAAAACTATCGTTTCGGCCGACTCTTTCAAGCTTTAGCGTTTCAACCCAGATTTCAGCTAAGCGTTTTTCCAACTCAGTCCGCGGGGGAGCGAACTTACTCAATTGGCTCTCTATTGGGCCTAAAGAATGGGAGAGACTATTTCGATCGATTTTTCCATTTTCGGTTAGGGGCAGCTTATCTAAAATTTGATAGCGATTGGGGATCATATACCGTGGTAGTCGCTCGGCTAAATAAGTCTCTAATATTTCCGGATCGAAGCGGGTAACCTTTTCCGGGCCGCTAGTTACTATGACTTCTAGACCCAAGTGCGCTTCTAAAGATTGGCTAGGCATGGGAAAGATAGGTTTTTCAAAACCTTGTTCTATAAGAAGAGCGAGCCAATTTTCTTTTGAAAGAAGCGGGTGATCTTTTCTTAGGTCTCTGTCTTCGAAGTTTTCAAAACCCCGCTGCAAGCCTTCGGTTAATTCGAGGGGCAATTGAAATATGGTTTGCTCCATTATGATGGCTAGCCCCGAGGGCTTTAAAAGACCCTTTAGGCTATTGAGAGAGAAACGAATATTTTTTACGTCGTGAAGGACGTTTCCAGCGATAATTAGATCGTAACTATGCGGCCTAAAAGCTTGAAGATAGGGGGCGATATCGAGATTAAAAATTGAATAGTTAACAAAATCATAGGCCGCGAACTCACGCTGAGAAGCGACTAAGAAAAATTGGGAATGGTCGGTAAAATCATAGACGACCTTCTCGCGCTCCAGATGGGGTAGGATATGGCGAGTGACAGTGCCGTAACCGGCCCCGACTTCAAGGATGCGGTAGGGTTTAGCGCTTGAAAGTTGGGCGGCCTTTACCGCGATTTGGGCGGTCAAATGGTTACAGACGGCCAGGGTCTTTTGATACAAGTCAGGCACCGATTCGTCGGTATAGAATTCGGCCGTATGGCGCTCTTCGGTTAGGATAGATGATAGTTCGCGAGCCGTCTTTTCAAGTAATATCCCGACTTTTTTGTTAAAGCCCATAGCTTTGATTTGAACTAGAGTTTTTTCGATTAAACACTCTAGCTCTTTGGTTTGCTTAACGGGCTGGTAACGCCAATCAGTATTTTTTTCTATAAACCCTCTCTCTTCTAAAGCTTTGATCGCCCTTTTAGTCCATTTATGGTAACGCTCTATTATTTTAAGATTTATCGGAAATGTTTTAGGCTCACTCGAGCTATCAAATAAGCCTAGTTTTTTTAAGGCATCTAAGGCCGAGGCTAGGTAAAGCTCGGTTAAATCGTCCCAGGTTTTAAGAAATCTATCGCGGTCTAAATCACTATAGTCTTTTTCGTTTATCCTAAAGGCTTCGGCCAGGTTTTCGGTTATTGGCGCGGGGCCTTGTTCTATAACCGTTAGTTGGGCCTGCCTATCTTTATGGGGAACGACGAATAGGGCTAGCGCTTTTTCATCATTTTGCCCGCGATAGAGAGTGGCGCAAGCCTCTTTTACAGCCGGGTGAGTTTTGAGAACCGCTTCTATTTCACCAAGCTCTATCCGGTAGCCGTGAATTTTAATCTGGTTGTCAAGGCGACCCAAAAATTCCAAGACCCCGTCCGGTCGGTAGCGAGCGCGATCCCCAGTTTTATACATTCTAACCTGGCTATCTGGGCTTTCTATAAAGCGCTCGGCCGTTTTTTCATTATCGTTTAAGTAGCCTAGCGCTAGGCCCTGGCCAAGGATATACAGATCGCCCGGAACCCAGTCTGGTCTATCGTTTAATTGATTATCAAGCACGCGGAAGGCTTGGTTGGTTAAGGGTTTTCCGTAAGGAACGCTAGTCCAAGAAGAGTCAAGCGCTTCTATTTGATGGAAATTTGACCAAATAGAAGCTTCCGTCGCCCCGCCTAAGGCAATTGCGCGTAAATTGGGCATAAGTTTTTTTAATCTTGGGGTAAGATCGAGTCCAATCCAATCTCCGCTAAAGAGGGTTAATCTTAAGGAGGGGGCCGATTGATTCTCGTTTTCCATGGTTTGGATAAGTAAACTAGCGAGCGCCGGAACGCTATTCCAAACAGTGGCCGAGTGGTTGTGGATAAGCTTTAACCAGGACAGAGGGTCAAGAGCTTCTTGCGGCTGCGGCAAAACTAAGCGGCCGCCGGCTGAGAGTATTCCAAATATATCGTAAACTGATAGATCAAAACTTAAGCGAGAGACGCCTATTAGACAATCGCTTGGGCCAAGGTTAAAGCGTCGATTAACGTCTATTATCGTGTTCATGGCCGCTTGGTGGGAGATCATAACCCCTTTAGGGACCCCGGTCGAACCAGAGGTATAGATTACGTAAGCTAGCGCTTTGCTATCTATATTAAGCTCGGGGATTTTTTCATCTTGATTGGGAAGTTCGTCTACGGCTATAAACTTTAAGTTAGCGGTGGATGGAAATTTATCTCTAAGATGGCTTTGTCCCAAAACTAGGTTAACTCCGGCTTGCTTAAGGATTTGGCTTATTCGAAGCGGAGGCTGATTGACGTCAACAGGCAGATAGGCCCCCGCCGCTCTTTGGACGCCTATGACCGAGACGATTTCATGTACTCCTTTTTCCATAAAAATGGCAACGATGGGCTGACTTTTAGTTCTATTTTCTAAAACTATGGCCGCGACTTGACGGCTTTGGCGTTCAAGATCGCTATAAGTTAATACGCTCTGA